>DASZUP010000286.1:0-7997 GCA_035547635.1 Pirellulales bacterium | reverse complement strand
GGTTTGTCGCCATCGAAGGGCGGTCGGCCGGTCAGCAGGTAATAAGCAACGGCCCCCAGGGAATAGATATCTCCTCGGGCGTCGGCCTCGTTTTCGCCCAAGGCCTGTTCGGGAGACATGTACAAGGGAGAACCCGTGATGGCGCCGTCTTGAGTCAACTGAATTGGATCGCTCGAAATCAGGGGCTTGGCCAGGCCGAAGTCGAGCAACTTCGCCACGTCGTAAATGCCGCCGCGTTGAGCCGCAAAGATATTGCCCGGCTTGATGTCGCGATGGATCAATCCGGCGGCGTGGGCTTCGCGCAGGGCGTCGCACGTCTGCCGCAGCAGGTAGATCACGCGGCCAGAAGGCAAGGGGCCGTATCGTTCCACCAGTTCGGACAGGCTGAAGCCTGGCAGGTATTCCATCACGTAGTAGAATGTGCCGTCCTCGGTTCGACCGTAATCGAAGATCTCGACAGTGTTCCAGTGCGACAGGCCGGCGGTGGCCCGCACCTCGCGTTCGAATCTTGCCAGGACTTTCGGATCGTCGGCTTTACCCGGACGGATCACCTTGATGGCGCAGGGACGTTTGAGCAACTGATGCTCTGCCAAATAGACCTCGCCCATGCCGCCGGCGCCGATCAGTCGCCGCAGATGGTATTGTCCCATTTGTCGAGCCTCGTACGCCTCGCGACGCAACGAGCCGATCATGTGCGTGCCGTACACGCTCGTGCCGAACCCCAGCAGCATCATCAGCATGAATGTGCGCATGTGCTCCGCGGCGTTGGGACAGGAGATAATGCCAGGAAAACTCAGCATTTCGATGATCGCCCAGATCACCGGCGCCGCGGACAGCACGCCGATCACAACGGCCGCCCGCCGCCAGGTGTTGGGAATAAAGATCGCATAGGTGAAGATCAGCGCAAACCACATGCCCACGGGGTTGGGAATATGGTGCTGTTCGTTGACGCAATACAGCGTGCCGAAATGCTGGACTCGAAGTAAGAACAGCCCCGTCCAGCCAAAGATGGCCAACTCAGCCAGCCGTAACTGCCGCAGGGAAAAGCGGTGGCAGCGTCCCCAGAGCACGACCGTAGTCATGGCCAGCATGGCCACGTGAAACACGTGGAACCAGAGCACCAGCTTCGAGCCGGACTGCAGCAGCGGATCTTTGATGATGTAGCGACCGCCGTTGAGCAAGCGCTCGATCAGAAACGCGCTGGAGCCAAGAAACAGCACCAGCGAGGCGGCCCGCAACCGCGCACGCAGCAGACTTTCCGTCTGCGTTGACAGGCCCCCGGTGCTCCCCTCGACCAGCTCGACTTTGGCGCAGCGGGATGGTGGCTGCGACGAAGACCGCGAGTCGTGCGGCTCGGCAGCCGCCAACGCGACCGCCGGCGCGTCAAGCGTGACGTCGTCGGGTGAGAGCTGTAAGTGCTTGCGTTGGGGGAGCGCCATGAATCCAGCCCCGCCGCAGCGGAGGGCCACTGATTGCACAGTTTTGTTTATCATACACGCCGGGGGCAACCGCCGCGATGCGCCGACAGCGAATGGCGACTTGATTCCGGACGTTGTTCGTCGGAAGCCGGGCATTGTTGGCAGCCGTCCGTGGCATTTTTTGCCTTGACGCCTGTTGACGTCTGATTAGACGTCGCTGGGAGCGCCAGGTTCATTCGCAAAACGACGGCGCAAGCCTTTTCAGCCGTCAGAGAGCCAATTGAGGCCGCCAACGCCAGGGCTTCATAAGCGGGCGCAATAGGTCGCGATGAATGCAACAGAAAGCACGATACTTTGCCCTTCTAACCCAGCTGGGGAGGGTATGTAAAGATGCAGGAGATGCATGGAATGCGTGGCCACCCCCCGCTGGCAAGAGGTCGTTCATCTAGGCCGCGGAGCGCCGAGGGGCGGTCAAAGCAACGCGGTCGTTGATTTGGGCTCGAGATAACTCGGAGAGCTGCGCAGGGCCGTCGGTCGTTTCACGCTCCTCCAGGAACACGCGCGTGGCGGCGTGCAGCATGCGAGGAAAGTAGAACCAGGATCGAGCGAGCGAGTCGCGGTCTTGATCGGCCGAGATGACGATCAGATCAACGGGCCCAATTTCGTTCGCCATTCTGGCCAAGGCGGAAAGCGGATCGCCCGGCACGAGCCTGACCTTGGCGCCGCTAGCACGCAGTTGCTGATGAGCCGCTTTCAGCGAAAGTCCTGGACCGTCTGTTTCGCTGCGCGCTTCAAAAAGATCGATCCCGGCGTATGAAATCTGGGATTCCGGCCGGCAGGCAGCGACAATTTCCAGCATCCGCAACGTCCGCTGACCGGCGCCGATTCCCAACTCCAAAATCTTGTGGGCCGGTCGTTTGCGCAATGCCCGATACAGGACTCGGTCGCTCGCGGGCTGGGAGAAATAATCGAGATAGAACCTGCGGCACTGACGAACCAAGGGCAACATAGCGCTCCTCGGGCGATCTTTAGCTAAAAGCGGGACGGATGAGCATGGAGTGATTTACTCAACTTCGGCAAGCGCGGCGTCTGAACCTGATGCAAATCATGTTCGGCAATCGTGAAATCTGCGCGGCGGCCGCCTCAAGCTGGTTTTGGAGCCGGTTTGCAGTATGATGTTCGTTCAAGAACCGTCCGCGGCGTGCAGGCGTGCCGAAGGCAAAGAGGTGAACGCATTTCCGGCATGAAGACTATCCTGGTCACGGGCGGTGCAGGCTTTATCGGCAGTTGCTTCGTTCGGCAGTGGTTGGCGGAAGAGCCTGGAGCGCTCGTCAACCTGGATAAACTGACTTACGCAGGCAATCTCGATTCCCTCGCGCCGGTGGCGGACAATCCGAGCCACGTGCTCGTCGAAGGAGACATTGGCGATCGTCGGCTTGTCAGCCGGTTGCTGGAGCAATACCGGCCTGGGGCCATCGTCAATTTCGCCGCCGAGTCGCATGTCGACCGTTCCATCGACGCTCCGGCGGAGTTCATTCACACCAACGTGGTGGGCGTTTGCGAACTGCTGGCCGCGGTCCGCGCGTATTGGAGCGGACTGCCCGATCCCGAGCGGTACGCCTTCCGCTTCTTGCACGTTTCGACGGACGAGGTTTACGGTTCGCTCGGAGCGACGGGCGCGTTCACGGAGCAGAGCCGCTATGCGCCGAACTCTCCTTATGCGGCTTCAAAAGCGGCCTCGGACCATTTTGTCAGGGCGTATCGCCATACGTACGGTTTGCCGGTGCTGACGACGAACTGTTCCAACAATTACGGCCCTTATCAGTTCCCGGAAAAGCTCATTCCGTTGATGATCCTCAACGCGCTGGAGGGCAAGCCGCTGCCGGTTTACGGCGACGGTCAGCAGGTGCGCGACTGGTTGTTCGTGGAAGACCACTGCCGCGCCATTCGCGCCGTGCTGGCTCGCGGCAGAGTCGGAGAGGTCTACAATATCGGCGGAAACTGCGAGCAGGCGAATCTGAGCGTGGTTAAGTCAATCTGTGCCACGGTCGATCGGCTGCGTCCCGGCTTGCCGCATGCGCCTTGCACGAACTTGATATCTAACGTCGCCGACCGACCGGGGCATGACCGGCGCTACGCGATCGATGCCACAAAGATCCGCGACGAGTTAGGCTGGCGGCCCGCTCAGGATTTTGCCTCGGGGCTTGAGATTACCGTTCGCTGGTATCTTGATAACCCTGTCTGGATCGACCGCGTCGCCAGCGGAGTTTACGCGCGCGAGAGGCTGGGGACGGCGGGCGCGTCGAGCAACCGTTAGACAAGGGAACCCGCCCAACTTCAAATCCGGAATTCGGAATGCGGAATTCGACGAGAAGCTCGGTTCCTTGGCGGCTGCACTCTCGTCGTCCCGAATTCCACATTCCACATTCCGAGTTTCTTCCATGTCTCTCTACCACAAAGGCATCATTCTGGCCGGCGGTTCGGGCACGCGGCTGTATCCGATCACTCGTGCCGTCAGCAAGCAATTGTTGCCCGTGTACGACAAGCCGATGATTTATTATCCGCTGTCGACGTTAATGCTGGCCGGCATTCGCGATATCCTGCTGATCACGACGCCGGCCGACGTCGGCAGCTTCGAGCGGCTGTTGGGCGACGGCAGTTGGCTGGGCATCTCCATTCGTTACGCCGTGCAGCCGCAGCCGGGCGGTCTGGCGCAGGCCTTTATTATCGGTCGCGGGTTCGTGGCCCAGGACCGCGTGGCGTTGGTGCTGGGCGACAACTTGTTCTACGGCCAGGGATTTCAACGCATGCTGGCCCAAGCGGCCGGGCTGCCGACCGGCGCCACGGTGTTCGCCTATGCCGTTAAGGATCCGCAGCGTTACGGCGTGGTCGAGCTCGACGCCGAGGGCAAGGCTTTGTCGCTGGAGGAAAAACCGATCCGGCCCAAGTCGCCATATGCCGTGACGGGACTCTACTTTTACGACAATCAAGTGCTCGACATCGCCGCGAAACTCAAACCCTCGCCGCGCGGCGAGTTGGAGATCACCGACGTCAATCTCGAGTACCTCGAGCGCGGGCAGTTACACGTGGAAGTCTTTAGCCGCGGTTTTGCCTGGCTCGATACCGGCACCCACGAATCGTTGCTGCAAGCCTCCAATTTCATTGAGACGATCGAACTGCGGCAGGGCCTGAAGATTGCCTGCTTGGAGGAAGTCGCCTATTTGAAAGGCTTTATCGACGCCGAGCAACTCGAGGCGCTGGCCCGACCGCTGAAAAACGGGTACGGCGACTACTTGCGAGATTTGCTCGAGCGGCCGGGGCTGGCGACGAATTAGGTGCTAAGCTTCTTCATGGCCGCTCGGTTCGCTCGCGTTCCGGCGTCTTTGCCGGACGGAGCGCAGCCGCGCCCTGTTCCAGCCGCTCAACCTGCTGAGGTCTTCGATCGATCAGGATCGGGGAAAACCATTACGAGGACCGTCTGACTGTGTCGAGAATTCTGGTTGTTGCATTGCTGCTGGTTGCGACAAACGAAGTCAGGGCCCAGCAGGCCTCGGACCCATCCCACGCTTCCTACACGACCGCCAGGTCGACCCGCGGCTCGAGTACAACCGAGACGCCGGCGGCATTTCACAAGGCGCCGTCCATTCTCGATCGGCAGCATCGCCGGACGGGGCATATTTCTCGTTTGCATCGAGAGTTGCCGAAGACGGCAATCGAGCCGCCCCAGAGTCGCCGCCGTCAGGTCGACTGGTGAACCCGGCGAGTCGCTTTTGCCCAGGGCGGCCTCCGGCGCTTCAGGCGGCAGGGAACCGCTAATCTTCAATCATTCTCGCTAATTAGCGAGAATTTAGTGGTTCTGTTTTTTTGCTTTTCCCGTTGGGCAGCCGCGAGATTCCGCCGCCGCCTCCCGTTTTAGTCCGGCTCAGCGCCCTCGCCGCAGGAGCGATTGACCGGGTGCGCGGCGCTGTGGTAGCTTCAACACTTTGGCTCATCGTAGTTTGCGGCAAGCTAGTGGAGTGGTGGAGGAACAGACGGTGAAGCACGCGGCCATCGGCCCGATTACGGTACACCTGCCGGCGGCCATCGAGACGAACGAGGACTTGCAGGCGCAGTTTCCCAAGTGGGATCTGCCTCTGATCGCTGAGAAGACGGGCGTGCTGGCCCGCCACATTGCTCGGCCGGACGAATGCGCCTCGGATCTGGCGGTGGCCGCGGCCGAAAAGCTGTTCGCCCAGCACCAGATCGACCGCAGTTCGATCGATTTCCTGCTGCTCTGCACGCAAACGCCCGATTATCCGCTGCCGACGACGGCTTGCCTGTTGCAGGACCGGCTGGGTTTGCCGACCACGATCGGCGCCCTGGATTTCAACCTCGGATGCTCCGGCTTCGTCTATGGCCTCTCGCTGGCCGAAGGCCTGATCCGCTCCGGCGCCGCACGACGGGTGCTGTTCCTGACGGCTGAGACCTATTCCAAGTACATCCATCCCGAAGACCGGTCATTGCGCACCATCTTCGGCGACGCGGCCGCGGCCACGTTGATCGAAGCGGCTGACGAACCGTCGCTCAGTGCATTTGAATTCGGTACGGACGGCAGCGCCGGCAATACACTGTTGATGACCAAGGGGGGCGCCCGTCCGGAAGCAGACGCCATTCAACCGAGCAAGCGGCGCCGTTGGCCCAGTCCTCTGTACATGGACGGACCGGCGCTGGTGGAGCTCACGCTCGATCGCATTCCCCCGATGGTCGAACGATTGCTGCATGCCGCCCAACTCACGCCCGGCGACGTGAACCACTATCTCATGCACCAGGCTACCGAACTCATGCTCGGCCGGCTGCGCCAGCGGCTGGGAGTCGACAGCGAAAAACTGCCGCTGGCCATGCAGAATTGCGGCAATACCGTCTCGTCGACGCTGCCGATTGCGATTCACGACCTGCGAGCGTCTGGCAGATTGCATGCCGGCCAGCGGTCGCTGCTGGTCGGTTATGGCGTTGGCTTCTCTTGGGCCGGTTGTCTCTGGACCGAGACCTGGGACGCACGCCAATCGCAACGCTGAAGCGCCGCCGCATCTCAATTCGCTGCCCGGCGCCGGCATAGTCTCACGCACGGCGGTCGCTCATCCGCCGTCGGCTGTCTCTTTTTTGTCCTCGCCGTGGGATAATGGCGCCCGGCGGACGTTATAGGGGTAAAGGCAGGCCGCACGCAACAACAAGCGCAAGGCAATGGATGGGATCGGTCCGGAATTCCTGGGACGGCTCTTGGACGAGCACGGCGACGCGTTGACGCTCTACGCACGGGGCTGGTGTGATGCGCCGGAAGACGTCGTCCAGGAGGCGCTCTTGCAGTTGATGCGGCAGCCGCGAATACCCCAGCGCGTCGTGCCCTGGCTGTACCGCGTGGTCCGCAACGGCGCCATCAGTGCGGCGCGGGCGGCGGGCCGGCGGCGGAAGCACGAATCGTTGGCGGCCTTTGGCGAAGACGTCTGGTTCGTTCATCCGAGCGGGGACCGGCTCGACGCGCTGGCTGCGACGCGAGCATTGCGGGAATTGCCCGAAGTACAGCGAGAGACCATTGTCGCCCGACTGTGGGGCGGATTGGCGTTTGAAGACATCGCGGAGTTGACCGGCACGTCATCGAGCACCGCCCATCGGCGTTACGAAGCGGGCCTGGCCGCGCTGAGAGAAAGGTTGGGAGCGGAATGTCCGAGGAAATGAAGAGAGTTCGGAAGTCGGAAGTCGGAAGTCGGAACGAGTTGGAAGGAGCACGGAACGACGAAAGTTCCGCATTCCGCATTCCGCATTCCGAAATCGAACAGGCTTTATGTTCCCTGGCTCCGCGCGCGGCGCAGCTCGACCGCGACCGGTTGATGTTCCTGGCCGGTCAAGCAGCCGTGCCGCAGGCGAGCCAGGAATGCGAACTTGCGGCTGATCAGAGCCATCAGGTGGATGCCGTTTCGTCGCTCGGAGCTCGCTGGGGCTGGCCGGTTGCGTTTTCCGCAATGACGGCGCTGGCTGCGTCGTTGCTGCTCGTGCTGCTCAATCGGCCGGAGCCGCAGGTGATCGAACGCGTGGTTCGCGTGCCGGTCGAAGTTCGGCGATCGGTTGCTGAGGCGGCGGACGCACCGGAGCAAGCGGATCGTTTTGTAGTAGATGCGGCGCGTACTGAGCGGGCGGAATATCAGCCGCCTTCTGGCGATTCCTACCTGCGTCTGCGCAACCGGGCGCTGGCGTTGGGAATCGATTCCTGGATGGATGCGGTCCGGTCGCCTGGGTTTGCCAGCGAAGAAAGGCCGGCAAGTTACCGGGAGCTGCGAGACAGTCTGCTGCAATGATTCGTCGCAGATGGGGCTTTGGGTCCGCTTGACGGCGAAACCTATCTGCGCGGCTGAACAGCCCTTCGCCCCTCGACGGCTGCCTAAGGTCGAACGGCGCGCCGCCGGGCGAGACTGTTTCGCCCACGAACGGCCATTTTGTGTTTCGTGACTTTCTCGAAGGAGTTCCTCGTATGAACCAGGCTCGCGCTCGCTTTCTTGTGTCCCTCTTGTTGGGCCCAGGGCTGGTGATGGCCCTGGGGAGCGCCGA
>DASZUP010000285.1:0-21473 GCA_035547635.1 Pirellulales bacterium | reverse complement strand
CGTCTGACAAACCCGAAGCGTCAGCGAGGTGAATGCGTCTTCTCCGCCTCGCTGACGCTTCGGGTTGGCGTCGGCCGTACCCGATTCGCGCTAGCTGATCCGGTGGCCGAGCCGGGGCTCGGGGGCCTGCAAGCGATGCTGCATGTCGGTTACGCGGCGTTCGAGTCGCTCCAGATCCTGCCGGAAGTGATGGACGGCGCGGCAACGGGCGTCGAGGCCGGAGAAAACGGCGGAAGCAAGCTGCGGATTGTTCCAACGCGTCGAGAGCGAATCGATCTCGCCGCGCACGCCACGGCGCAGCCGAGAGGTAAAGGCCCACAGCAGCACCCCGCACCACAGCAGCAACACGATGGCGGAAGCCAGGAAGAAGTCGGTCCCCAGCACCGGCTGGGCATGTTCGGAAAACCCGAGTTCGGCGGCCAGCCAGGAATCAAAGAAGAAGTTCCGGCCGAAGCGGTACAAGAGCAGGATCAACAAGCCGCCCAAGGCCAGTTCGTAGCGCCACCGCACGGCGCCGGGCGTATGCCTGGCGGCCAGGCGGCTGACCAGCGCCTGCAATTCGGCCGAGGCCGAAGAGACGAGCGTGGCGCCTGCTGCGGCGGCCTCTCGCTCGACGACGGCAAGATGGGCTTCCTCCCGCGAGAAACCGGCTTCGGCGGCATAGCCGTCGACGATGATGGCCGAGGTTCGCAATTGCCCCTCGTCCCAGCCGAGCGCCACGGCCCGTGCAGTGGCCGCTTCGGCGTGCGATTCCTGACGGCGGCTGCGAAACCGGCGGCCCCCTTCCATGGCGCCCCACAGGGCCAACTGGGCGGGCGTTCGGGCCCGCATCAAGGTGGCGCTGGAGAGCAAGCCCCCCAGGCCTTGATAGACCCGCAGCACGCAGGAAAACGGGCTGAAGCCCCAGTGCGTGGCGATCTCACCCAACAGCCGGCTTTCCCATAAGCGGCGGCTGCGGATCAGTTCGTCGTGCATCTGCCGGGCCAGTTGGGCGGCCAGCCGGCCTCGCTGTTCGGCAATGCCCGCTTCCAGTTGCTCAATGGCCGGCGCCGAGGCGTCGATCCGTTCGCGGCAGGCGGCCAGAGTCTGGCTGACCAGGTCGAGGAAGTTGGCCCGGCGAATTCGCTTGGCCGGCGTGCCGGCCAGTTCGCGGCCCAGAAACTCCAGCAGCCGGGCGAACTCGCCGCGCGGCTGCACGCCCGCCTTGGCGTCGGCCAGCGCCGAGAGCGAATCAACAAAGAAGATCTCTCCGGTCGCGTAGTCTTCTGAGAGCACCTGCCGCCAATCGTCGCGAATATCTTCTTCCACGTCGGCGTGCGTTTGCACGAAGACCAGCCGCGCGCCGGGCGCCGCCATGGCCAGTTCGTCGTTGACCCGGGCGCTGCGGTACTTCTGCTGTGTCGAGACCACCAGCAGCACGTCGCAGTGCGGCAACAACTCGCGCAGCCGAGCCAGGTTGGTCCCCGGCTGTTCAGCGTCTTCAGTGGTGTCGGGGTCGGGGCAATCAATCAGCACCAGGTCTCGCAGCGCGGGCACGTCCCGCTGCACGAGCAGCACGCTGTCGGGATCGATGCCGAACTGCTCCGGCGACAAGTCGGGCCGGCAAATCAACGTCGGCTGCCGCGTCGTCGGGCGCTGGCGACCGGATTGCGACACTTCGAAGCCGACCAGCGCGTTGACCAACGTGCTTTTGCCGGTTCCGGTGCCGCCCATCGTGGCCACGACCAGCGGAGCGTCGAGCCGCACGCGCAACGTGCTGGTGCGTTCGGCCAGCCGCTTGATCAAGGCGCGAGCATGCCGCGCCGCAGGCCAATCCGGCGCGCGATCGCCCCAGGTTTCCAGGTCCGACATCAACGAGTCGACGTCGGCCAGCAGTTCGAGATGGGCCAGTTCAGAAGCAGATGACATACGAGTCCAAATCCAGGGAAGCGTGCGTGCTGGTCTAAGTATACCACCTGGAAGGAGCTCGGGCGGGTTGAAGATGGCGGCCGTCGCGGCTCCCTTAGCGGCGCCAGGCCAGCCATTTCTCAATCAAACGCGCCAGCGGCGGCGTCAGCCGCGTGCGCTGATAGGCGTCGGCGATGCGTTTGAGCACTTCAACCTGGGTGGGATAGCAATGGATCACGTTGGCCAAGGCGCCGAGGGAGCGCCGCTGGGTCATCAGCAGGGTCATTTCGCCGATCATCTCCCCCGCGTGCCGGGCCACGATGGTCGCTCCCACGACGCGCCCTTTGCCGCGGCGCGTGTGGACGACGGCAAAACCTTGTTCGTCTCCGTCCAGCACGGCCCGGTCCACTTCCTGCAAGTCGACGCGGAAACTGTCGATCTCAATCTGTTGCTGAGCGGCTTCGGTTTCCGTCAGGCCGACGTGGGCCACCTCGGGGTCCGTGTAAGTGCAGCGGGGAATGACCAGCGAGCTGAACTTCTTACGACCGAAGAACAGGGCGTTCTGCAGGCAGAGCCGGGCCATGGCGTCCGCGGCGTGCGTGAATCGCTGGTTGGAACAGACGTCTCCCGCCGCAAAGATGGCGGGGTTCGATGTTTGCAGGCGGTCGTTGACTTCGATTCCCGAGTTCGTCGCGCGAACGCCGGCCGCCTCCAGTTGCAGCCCGTCGAATTGCGGCCGCCGGCCGATGGCCGCCAGAATGGCGTCGCCGATAAGTTTCTTCTTCTCGCCGTTGCGCTCGATAATCAGCCCTTTGGAATCGCCCACCTTTTCGGCCGAGACGGCGCGCCACCGCAGGTGCAGGTGGATGCCTTCTCGCTCGAATTGCTCGTGGACGATGCGAGCCGCCTCGGGCGATTCCTTCTTGAGGAGCGCGCCGCCGTGATCGAGCAGATGCACTTCGCTGCCGAAGCGGCGAAAGGCCTGCGCCAATTCGCAGCCGACCGGTCCGCCTCCCAGCACGATCAAGCGGCGCGGCAGTTCTTCCAGCGAAAAGATCGTCTGGTTGGTCAGGTAGCCGACTTCCGCCAGATTCTCGACCGCCGGTATGGCGGGCTCGCTGCCAGTGGCAATGACGGCGCGGCGAAAGGACAGCGTTTGACCATCGACCTCGATTGTCTCAGGACCGGTGAATGCCGCCTGGCCCAGGTAAACGTCGACGCCCATGGCTCGGAGCCGCTCGGCCGAGTCGTGCTGGCTGATTTCTGCCCGCAAGCGGCGCATTCGCTGCATGATTGCCGGAAAGTCGGCTCGCGGCGGTTCGGTCGGACGAAAGCCAAAGCGTTCGCCCAAGGTCGCCCGGTACACGGCCCGCGATGCTTCCAGCAGGGCCTTGCTGGGCACGCAGCCATAGTTGAGGCAATCGCCGCCGAGGAAACGCCGCTCGATCAGCGCGGCGCGCCCGCCCAGGCCTGCCGCGCCCAACGCGGAAATCAGCCCCGCCGTGCCGCCGCCGATGGCGACGAGGTTGTATCGCCCGGCCGGCGTGGGATTGACCCAATCGGGCGGATGCGTGCGAGTGCAGAGAAGTTCGTTGAATTCGTCGGGCGGCGCAATATCCATGCTGGCTCCGTGGAAACGCCCTTGCGAGCAGTTGCCGCCGCCTCGACCGCAACCCCTGCGAAACGACCTGGAAATGACCTCCGGCAACGTGCCAGGTCTCTTCCCCCGAGAAGCGTCTGGTGCTGCAGGATGTCAACTTTGGTCCGCTCGTTGTCGCGGACCAAGATAGTCTAGCGGCGCCGGGGCGTGCAACCAGAGGGAGCGCCGGGCCTGCTTTGACGGCAAGCCAACCGCGGCGGGACAATGGCGGAATTGCCGTTCTCGTTCGCCAGTTCGATGCTCCGCTGGCTGGCTTGGGCGCTAAGACTTTGCAAAACCAATAGAGGGGGATCTGATGGCCAGCGGAAGGCGGCGCCCGCTGCTGTCGAAGAGCCGCAAACACCGTAATTTCTCGATTGAACTCAGATCGAACCGCAGCCGTGATCGGAACTCGGGAATGCCCCGACGCTCGATCGCGCTAAGACTTTAGAAGATCCAGGTTGATGGCGAACAAAGACCTATTTGCCGGCGATGGTTTCGGCCTCGGCATCGAGATTCGAGGCCTGCTCGGCGTAACTGGCCGCTTGCACGCGGTCGCCGAGTTGTTCGTGCATGGCCGCCAGGTTGGCGTACGGAACGGAGAGCGACCGTTTGCCGATTTCTCCGCGCTCCGCGGCCTGTTCCAACAGCTTGATGCCGCGACTGGTCAGAGCCACCGCCTTGTCTCGCTGGTTCTCATTCCAGTAGGAGATGGCGGCCGTCACCAGCGTTTCTCCATGTTGACTCAGATTTGCCTCCGGGTCGGGCTGCCGTTCGAGCAGCGGCAGTCCCTTGTCGTACCAGGCGACTGCCGTCTGGTGTTGGTCGAGCCGCATTGCATGCAGCGAGCCCAGGCGGTAGTAAAGCCGGCCCAGCATATAGCCGTCGGCGGCGGTGAGCTGCCGTCCGGGTGCGGCCTGGTCCAGACAATGCGCGGCCGCCATTCCATACTTCAGGGCCGGCTCGAACTCCTGTCGCACCTGAAACGTTTGCAGTGCGTCGTGAAGCGTCAGTCCGACTTGCCAGTTCAGCCGCTGTCGGCAGAGCGGATCCCGGGTTTGCGCCATTTGCTGCTGCGCGGCTTTCATGGCCCGTTCCGCCCAGGGCGTCGGATCGATCAGCCCTTGGGCGCCAACACAGGCCGCCAAAGCCGCCTGGCAGACGCGCAACTCGCCATGAGCGTCGAGTTGTTCACTCGGCAGGCTCTCTTGGGCCACGACTTCCGCGCGTTCGAGCCACTTTTCAACCGCCATGGCTTTCATTTTCCAGCGGCCCCAGGCAATGGCGTAGGCGATGCCCAAGTGCGCATCGACCAGCGCCTCGGCCGCCTTGCGCCGGACGGAAGCCCGAGAGTCGCCGAGCATCGATTCCGCCAGCTTGATGGCTTGTTGATACGATTCGATCGGCTGGTGGTAGTCAGGTTCCGGACCGGCGGCGGTCAGCTCGCCCAGTTGCACCAGCCCGCGCGCTCGCGTTGCGGCGGACGCACTACTGAGCGAAACGGCGTGACTGGTTTCCGCCACGGCCCGCTCATAGTCGCCGGTTTCGGCCAGCAAACGGGCATGAAGCAAAAGATACTCGGGGTTCTGCGAATCGGCTTGGATGGCGTCGGCGATGGCGTCCGACGCTTCGCTGCGCCGCCCGGCGCGCCACAGCAGGCGGGCTTTGAGCGCCGATGCCTGCGGCGAACCCGGCTGTTGTTGCAAAGCGCGGCCGATGTCCGCCAGCGCCTCGCTGTCTTGACGGTCGAAGCGCGCTTCGGCGCGCAGCAAAAAATGATTCGCTTCAATGCGGCCAAACGAGATTTCGGCCACGTCGTGCTTGCCGGCGTCTTCCGGCGTTTTGCCAGGCGACGCCCAGCGCAGCGTCACGCCCCGTTCCGGATAGGCTTGTCCGCGGCAGAGCTCGGCGCCTTCGAACAGCGACACGGGCTCGTACTCCATCAGATCCAATTGCCGGGCGACATCAGCCGCCGCGAAGCGCTCGTTGAGCGAGACGACAATCGAAAGCACCTTGTCGCCGCTGAAAGTCACTTCGACCTGCTTGAACGGCTCGCGAGCATAGACCTGGATGGTATTGCCGCCCTGTTCTCGCGTGGCTTGCGGTTCGCCCCACAGGTTGCGGACGTCGGTTGCGGACGACTCGCCCGGTTGAATGCCGTCGAATTCGAACGGCTCGGTCTCGCTCGGAAGCGCTCGCGGCTCCTCAACCTGATTGCGCGGGACTTGCGGATCGGCTTCGCCTGCGTAGCGACGCGGCGCTGCTTGCGGCGAGGAGGCCGGCGCGGTCGGAAGCGGCTCGTCGGTGATGTAGACTTCGTCCGCCGGTTCTTGGGCGTAGAGGGGAAGAGCTGCCAGGCACAAACACCACGTGCTTGCAAGCATGAGGCGGCAGACGACGAAGTGCATGGCGAGTTCCTCCTTGAACTTCGCGGGGGGGCGACGTTGGTAGCTCGGAGAGTATACCGGGAGCTTGCCCGACGTCTATATAGGTCCTTTGCGAGACTGGCGGAGCTGCAAAATCTGGGCGAGATCAAGGGCCGGTTCTGGCGAGGAGAACCGGCGAAACGCGCTCAGATTATCGCACGCAGCGCCGCGGCAGCGGCCGGGGCGTCTCCCGCTGCCAGTTGCTCCCGCGCAAGTTTGACGGCGGCAAAATGTGCAGGCAAAAACGGGACGGGGGCGCCCGCCGGCGGCGGCGCCGGCACGATGCGTTCGCCCAGGAGCCTGGCGAGTTCTTCGATGCCCGTCGATTGCGTGGCGCTCGTTGCCAGGCCCGCTGGACGACGGTCGTCTGGCAGACTTGGGGGCCCAGAAAGATCCGCCTTATTGTGGACGATCAGAGCATCGGGCCAATCCGCTCGCAAGGCGTCGTCAGCCTCAGACCAGGGAGAAGTCGAATCGAAGACCAGCACTTGAATGTCGGCGTCTGCAAGCGTGGCGCGGGCCCGCGTAACGCCGGCGGCTTCCAACTCATCGTCGGCGTCTCTCAAGCCCGCGGTGTCGGCCAGTTGCACCGGCCAGCCGGCCAGCGCCGTCAGCGTTGTCACGACGTCGCGCGTGGTGCCCGGCTGATCGTAGACAATCGATCGCCGATAGCCGGCCAAGGCGTTGATCAGGCTGCTTTTGCCGACGTTCGGGCAGCCGGCCAACACAATCCGGCAGGGTTCGATCAGCCGCCTTCCGACAGCAGCGTGCTGATGCAGCGTTTCGAGCAGCCGCGTTGCCTCCGCGAGCGATTCCCGATCGACGGCCTGCAGGCAGGTCAGAATCGACTCGACGGCCGATTGCAGCGCCCCGGCGTATTGGTCGAGCAGGATGGAGGCCGTGCGCTCGGTCGCTGCGAGGGCGAGCGCTTCGAGGGCTTGCGAACGAAGCGACGCAGCGTGGCTACGGAACCATGTTTGCCAGGCAACATTGCGGCAGCCTGCCGCCTCGAGCGATTCGATCAGTGCTGCAACCGCCGCCTGTCCGCCGTGACAATGAATTTCGATCGACTGCTCGGAACGGCGGCAGACAACCAGTTCTTCGCCCTGCGGGCCGCCCCAATTGCCGAACACGATCCGGTCCGTAGCGAAATCCGCCAGCGGTTTGCCGGCTGCAGACTGAAAGCAATTGCCGACGACATCGGTCGCTTGCGGGCCTTGCACCAGGACCGTAGCGACGGCGCCGCGGCCGGGCGGAGTGAGTACGACCGAAGCAGTCTCGCGCGTCATTGGGCGGCTGCCAAAGCGATGCCGGCCAAGGTAAGGTGCGGCACGTAGACGGCCGACGGAGCGAGCAAACCCGCCACCGCAGGAGCGGCGCCGCCGGTCAGATAGATTTCCATGTTCCCTTGGACCGAGCTGGAGAGCAACTCGATCAGTTGCCTGGCGCCGCCGACGGCGCCCCAATAAATGCCGGATCGCATGGCGTCGATCGTATTGGCGCCCAGCGCGGCGGGCGGCTCGGCCAAAGATTTCATCTCCAACAGCGGCAGCAGATCGGTGAATTCGTGCAATGCCCGAGCCGACATGCCGATGCCAGGCAAGATGGCGCCGCCGAGAAACTCGCCCGCCGGGGAGACCAGATCGACGGTAATGGCCGTCCCCAGATCAACGACGACCGCAGGAGAACCCTCGGTGCGCAACCGATTGGCCGCCACCGCTCCGAGTAGGCGATCGATCCCAACCATGTCAGGCCGGGGCACGCGAACGCCGAGCGGCAAGTCGCCGGCTGTCAGCAGCGTGATCCTGCTCACGTCTCGGCTGCGCAGCCAATCAACCAATTGCACGGTCACGCTGCGCTGCACGCTGCCGACCCACCAGGAAACCGCCTCCGGCGTGCAATGGGCGTCGCTCAGCCGGGCGGCGATTTCCGTCATCCGCCCCGGATCAGGCTCTAACTCCCAGGAAAAGTCCGGAGCAGGCAAGCAGTCCTTCGTATCGGCGGCTTGCTGAAACAACCCGAACTTGATGCGGCTGTTGCCGATATCGACGGCCACGAGAGGAAATGTGTGCGAAGCGACCATACGCCGGACCCAGACTCGCTTTCATTCGGGGGCCGCGACCAGGCGTCGCTGCGTCTCGAGTTCGCGGCCGATTTGGTACAGCAGCTTGTCGAGACCGGCGCCGGTTACGGCCGAGATCAGCAGCACGTCGCGACCGATGTCGGCGGCAAGCTGCCTGGCCACTTCCGCCGCGGCGGGCAGTTCGGCTTTCGAAACCGCCACCACCTCGGGCCGTTCGCCCAAGGCCGGATCAAAGAGCTTCAGCTCTGCTCGAATCACGCGGTAGTTGGCCAGCGGGTCGCTGCCGTCAACGGGTTCGGGTTCAATCAGGTGGACCAGAATGCCCGCGCGTTGAATGTGTCGCAGAAACTCGTGCCCCAAACCATGACCGGCGTGCGCGCCTTCAATCAGGCCGGGGATATCGGCCAGCACAAACGAGCGTTCGAAATCGATTTGCACGCGCCCCAAGTTCGGATACTTGGTGGTGAACGGATAATCGGCGATTTCCGGCCGGGCCCGAGACAGGCGGCTGAGCAGCGTGCTCTTTCCGGCATTGGGTTTGCCGATCAGGCCGACGTCTGCAATGACCTTCAGCTCAAGCACCACGTCTCGGACTTCGCCGGCCTCTCCCCGCGTGTGTTCACGCGGCGCACGGTTGGTCGAGGTCTTGAAACGCAGGTTGCCTTTGCCCCCTTTGCCGCCCTTAGCCGCGATGACGCGATCGCCCGCGTGGGCCAGATCCTTCAGCACAAAACCGCCGGCGGCATCGATGACCATGGTGCCCGGCGGAACGCGAATGACCAGGTCCTCGGAGCTGGCGCCATGGCAATTGGCGCCGCGGCCCGGTTCGCCCGAGGGGGCGCGCCAATGCTTGCGTTGCGAGAGCGAAGCCAGGCTGTCGACGCCGGCTTCGGCCACGATGACTACGCTGCCTCCGTCGCCTCCATCACCGCCGTCCGGTCCGCCGCGAGGCACGTACTTCTCGCGACGAAAGCTGAGGCAGCCATCCCCGCCGCGGCCCCCCAACACCTGAATCTTGACGCGGTCGACGAACATAGCGGGAGGAGCTGCAGGCGTGTAGACGCTTAGAGGGCGTCGACGATGTTGATCCGGCGTCCGCCGCGATCAAACTTCACATAGCCGGGGACCAACGCATACAGCGTGAAATCGCTCCCCTGGCCGACCCCTTTGCCCGGGTAAAAACGGTTGCCGACCTGGCGAATGAGAATATTGCCGGCGCCAACTTGCTCGCCGCCGAAGCGCTTCACTCCGCGACGCTGACCGTTGGAATCGCGGCCGTTGCGGCTAGAACCTTGTCCCTTTTTGTGTGCCATGGTCGAACATCTCCGCTTGGTATTTGCGATCCGGCTCTCACGACTGCCGGCTTAGGTATTCGTCGGCTCCGACCAGACGGCCGGATGGCGCCAAAACCGCCCGCGACAGGTCTTTTACCCGTCCGCGAAGCAGTGGCGAATCCTAATGTTTAGCGATAAACCCAGAGATAGTCAACCTTCTCTTCCGGCTTCAGATTGAATCGCTTCTCGCCCGAATCGTCGTAGTAGCCATAGCGGATTTCGTCTTCGTGCTCGTAGTATTTATCACTGGGGCGCCAAAAGTTCAGCCGCAGCGTCTTTTGCAGCAAGGTGCGGCCGGTTCCCACCTTATCGCCTTTTTTGAACACGTACTGAGCAGGTTCGCCGCTCTTGGCGTCTTCCCAGCGATAGGCGTTCGTCAGCCCTTTGATGTAAATCGAAAAGTGGTCCGTCGCCGGATCGATATCTTCCCAGGTCGCCACGCCCCAGATCCCCAGGTCTTGCCCTTCGGGGCTGGGCGGGATTTCTCGCTCCATTTCAATGGTATTAAAGAGCCGCGCGGGGGCTTCCGGCAACACGGCCGCGGCGTTCAGCAGGCGGCGGCTGGCATCTTCGCGACGCTCAATCTCCGGAATGGCCACCGGAATCAATCGGTCGGGGTAAACTTTGCCCGTGTCCCAACTCTCCAGGCGAAACTCCGGAACGAACCGGACCGGCTGCTCGCCGGGGTTCTTGATTCGATAAATCAAGTACCAGATTCGCTTGCGGACGAATCGGCCTTCATCCGTCGGAATGTCGACATCGATCATCCGCATGGGTTTGAACGTGAATTCCAACGCCCAGATGTCGTGAGTGAAACGCTTGTTTTCGGCGGGCGATTTCCTGTTGGCTTTGGGGCGCGCCCCGAACTCAGGATCCGACGCCAGAATCTCCACAATGTCGTGGCGGCTCGATTCGGCCGCGACGTCCTTTTCCGCCGGAATGGTCACTTCCACGCCCGGCGCCAAGGCGCGAAACCGACCAGAGGCGCCCTGTTTGGCGCCTGCCGCCTTCGGAGCTTGCGCTGCGGCAGGCCTTGCGACCAACGTCGCAACGCTTAGAGCCAAACCGATTAGAAGCGACCATTTGCCAGAACAGGCGAGCATAAGACGGACCTTCACGACAGCCCCTGAGACAAGAAACTCCGACGAGAGATTCCACGAACTTACCAGTTTACTTGGGCGTTTTGCGACCGGTCAAGTTTTTTTACCCAAGCTGCCTGGAGTTAGCAGACGGCGGCGGCCAGCCCAAAAGGCGGGCGTTTTCGCAAGCCAGCCCCGAGCTATGCTGGCAGCAGGCGCCAGTTCAACGTGGCCGGTTGTACCGGAGCAGTTGCGAAAGCTGGGGGGGTATCGTAGCGACTGGCAGGAAGAGAGCGCCCCACGGCCGACAATTGCAACGATTCCGGCTGGAAGGGCCAAGGATCGACGGCCACCTGCCCCGGCCCGGACAGTCGAACGGCGATTTTGGTTCCGCCGGGCGACTCGAATGCTTCGGGTTCGGGCGTCTCAGAACAGCACAGCCACAAGCTCAATGAGTCAAATAACTGCAGAAAACGCAAGGCGTTAGCAAGAGTGGCGTCGGGTTCGCTCGTCGCCGGCCGCTGAGCCCATTCGGCGCTCCATTCGGCTTGCCGTTGTGCCTGGCTGTCGAGAAAGTCTTGGGCCATGGACGTCATGGCTTCGTCGCCCTTCCAGCGAGAGGAAAAACGCCGCAGCAGCTCGCAAAAATGGCCGCTCACAACATAACCCGCCAAAGGACCAAAATGGCTGGCCGAGGTGATCGAGTCTTCCCAAATGGCCAGCGACTCGACGAGCGGCATCTCCGTGAATTGCAGGGGACGGCCGGTCTTGGGATCCAGACCGGGAGATCGCTCCCAATCCGCCCAACCGTCATCATGGTGAAAAATGGCGTTCAGCAGCTCGCTACGGGGCTCCAAAGCGGCGACGCCCTGCCGTCCCCACGATTCTGCCAGCTCGCCCGCCAATCGGGCATGCTCGACCTGCGAAATCAGAATCCACTGTTCGGGCCCGGTAGCCGTTCGAACTGTGCGACGGATCATCGCCTGGCTCCTGTTGTTTCGCGGCGAAATCCATGTATCTCGCCGCACTAAACTCAGAGGCGGCGTCTCCCGGACGCAGAGAGCAGCCCGCGCAGGCATTCAACCGGGGCGAAACGCGCAACCGCCGCAAAAGCAAGGCGTTACGGGCCCGAAGCTGCGAGGCCGAGGTTTCCCGCTGGCGAACGACCGCCTGCTGAAGCCTACGCAGCGATCCGAGCAAAGAAAAGCTGCCGATGGGCGACTTCTTAACGCACTCGAAGCTGGTTCTGCATTCTGCCGATTTTCGTCGGCCACGGGTTCATGGCCGCGGGCGTCGGCTGGCCCTGGTTTTTCGGGCGGGCGGCGAACTCGAGCGAAGAGACCAATTCCTGATCGGCATCGCCCAATTGGGCGGCCAAGTCCTTCTCCAGCGTATATGCGAACACAACCTGGCGCCCCTGGTCGTCGGAAACCAGATAATATCGCCATTGGATCGGCAGTTCTGAGACGGTCCCTTCCGCGACCACGCGATAGATCACGTGCCCGTTCGACGTGACGGATTCAGACGCCTGAATGAACTGGCCGAAATCCTTGTCGAGAGAACGTTCGATGTCTTGTTGAAACTTGCCGAGCGCAGTCCGTTTGCCCGGATCCTGATCGGCCAAGGCCGAGATATTGCACTGGGCGACCACTTCGCCGCGATCGACATAGCGCATGGTAATCACGTCGGACAAATCGCTCATCACGTGCCAGCCGCGCGCATGCTGGAAGGAGAACTTGCCTGCCGGATGCCGGCACTCCAGCGAGATCGGCAAGGCGGAAGCGTCAGTCGGCAGGCTCTGTAGCGCCGAGTCGGGCAGATGCTCGCTTTGGCGACCCGGGGCCAGATGCACCTGCATGCGCGCCACGACATTCAAGCCCGTAGAAACGTGGCCGATGGAGCGGTTCTCTTTGATCAACAGCCCGACCCAGGCCACGCGCCGTTGCTTGCGGTCGTAGCGGCACTTTCCCTTGACTTCAATCTCTGTGGCCACGCCCCCGACGGCGCCGTGCACCTTGCCCGCAAATTCGAAGCGGGCATTTTTGTCGTCGATGGTTTTCAGTTCGCTGGACACGTCCGATTGGCTGACTGCGTCGAGTCCCAGCAGCGAGGCGGCCAGCGAATCGCTGTACGTCCAGCGGCTGCCGATGCTCACCGGCTTGGTCGGCAGCAACTGCTCGATCCAGAGACTGTTGGCCGGCACGTCGACCAAGTCCAGTTCTTCCCGAGTTAACGGACCTTGCGGGCTGAAAAGTACGGTTTGCGCCGGGGTCGCATCGACGACGATCAAGCGACGCTCTTCGCGCAACTTCGGTTTGCCGTCGCCTTCCTCGATCTTGATATCCGCGTCGGCCAGGTCGTAATGGCGCGCCGAGCGAAGGCGAATTCCGTCGTCGGAGCTTGAAGCGTCGAGCAGTTTTTCCTCATACGCCAGCTTGCCCTTGACGCTCATTTTGAGCGGTTTAACTTTGCCCTCAGCGACGACTTTTAATTCGCCGCCGACCTCCATTTCCACCTGCACCTTCGTAACATCGCCCGTCTTCCGGCTGCTGCGCAGGGTGTAGCTTTTTTCGGCGCCTGCAACCGTAAGTGCAGGCAGCAGGCCGCAGATTCCTGCCAGTAGAACCGCCCGCGTCGGGTCGCGCCTACTCCAGGCCATATTGGCTCCTCCTTGTCTTGCCGCAGCGTTTGCCGGACCATCCGTTATCACCAGCGATAAATCGACGCGGGCGGCAGGAAGAGTTAAACGCAAAATGCGCCAAGCAGCGGCAATTTTGCGAGACGGCAAAGGCGACGCAGACGCGGTAACTCCCGGCATTGACCGCAGTTCGCCCTGTTTTTCCCGCCAGACAGTTCTTCAAGAAGGACAACGCGCGCTGGCCTTCACAATCGCGACATTGCGAACTTCCGGCCGACTTCCGACAGAGTTCGCAACGCGTGCTAGAGTTCTTCAATCAAATGGGGGGGCGGGGCTGCTGGTTCAACCAAGGGGTGTTAGCCATGTCTCCCGAAGCATCACCAACACACGGTTCCCACCGGCAACTCTGGACTATCAAGGATGAAGCGAAGGAGGCGAGCGGCATTGCCTCGGCATGCCGGGCGCAGCTATTCCGGTTTGGCCCCGAACACTTGGCGCGTCCGCCCCAAGCCATCGCCTCTTTCGTCGAGCGCGCCATTCTGCATTCAAAATACTATGAGGGACCGGACAGCCGCACCGAGCCGCGCTATCCCGTCCAACTGCGAGTAGCGGCCGTGCCGGTCGACGAAAACCTGGAACGAACCGGCGAGCCGTTCATGGCAGTTTCTCGCGACATCTCGGGCAGCGGCATTGCCATTTACCACACTCGCGGCGTGACGGACAAGTGGCTGGCGCTTGAACTCACCACTCCGTCGGGCGAGAAGATGCACGTCGTTTTGGAAATCCTGCGTTGCCGCCCCGTCGGATTGTTTTACGAGATTGCAGGCAAGTTCGTTTCGAAGTTCACCGCTTAGGCTGCTAGCACGGCATTCATGCCGCGGTCTCAAGATCCGAGCGTCTGAACCTGATGTTCGCCTGACCTGGCGTCCTCTCGCGGTTCAGCAAGTTCCGATAGCGCGTCGCGAAGGTGCGGGAAACGGAACGCAAAACCCTCATCCTCCAGTCGTTTTGAAACGACATAACGCCCGTACAGTGCGAGCTCTGGATCGGTGCGCATCAACCATCGAGCGCCGGCTCGCACCATCCATTCAGCGGCGGGCAAGCCAACCGGGGCGCCGACGGCGCGTCGCAACTCGCGCATGAAGGTTTGTTGCGAAACGGGCTGGGGCGATGAAGCGATGTAAGCGCCGTGCATGGCGGGATTGGTCAACGCACGCTCAAAGAGTCTGTTCATATCGGTCTCGTGTATCCAACTCATTCCCTGGTCCCCCGATCCGATCTTGCCCCCCAGCCCGAACCGCGCAAGCGTTCGCATCCGCGCCAAGGCGCCGCCGCCGGCGCCCCGGTTGCGACCGAGCACAAAGCTGGTTCGCAAGATTACCGCTCGTTGCGAAGGCAAGACGCTCTGTTGAAATTCCTCTTCCCACGCTCTTCCCACGTACGGCGCCAGCCCGTAGCCAAACGGCGAATCTTCGCTGCAGACGACTCGCGGCGGATCTCCATAAATGTGCGCGGTACTCATTTGCACCCAAACCAGCGGCGGCGCATCAATGGATCGCAGGGCCCTGCCTAGCACGCGAGTCGCTTCCACGCGTGATCGGAGAATTTCATCCTGGTGCTCGGGAGTCTTGATGCAATCGACGCTCCGCCCGGCGAGATTGACAATTGCGGCCGCGTCCTCGAGTTCGCGTCGCCACGGTCCCAGCGAGCGAGCGTCCCAGGTCACATGCCGCCAAGGCCCGTTTCGTCTCGGCGGGTTGCGCGAGAGCAACACAACGGTCTTGCCGGCCGCCGCCAGATAGCTGGCCAATGATATCCCGATAAATCCGCTGCCGCCCGCGATGACGATGGGGGCGGTACTTGAAAATCCCGGCATTGGAAGAGTCTCAGAAGTGAGTCCGATATCTATGGCTACTCCCTCACCGGATTGCACCGTGCGGGATTAACCGGAAATTGGCCTTCCGATCAATTTCTGTTAATATGCAGGCCTGCCGATGCATCCTTCCTGTACTTCCTCGAGCGAGCCAGCGATGAACAGAGAGCCTCAGTTGTGTCGTGGTCCGGCCACCCGCCGCGAGTTTCTGACAGCGGGCATGCTGGGACTGGGCGGAATGACGTTGCCTGAGCTGTTTCGCGCGCGTGCCCGTGCGGCGGAAAGTGGCGCCCCCGTCGACGAGGAGACCTCGGTCATCTTCGTGTGGATGCCCGGCGGGCCGCCCCACATGGACATGTACGATATGAAACCTAAGGCGCCCTCCGATTACCGAGGCGCCTTTTCGCCGATTCCAACCAATGTACCCGGCATGGAATTGTGCGAACTGATGCCGCGGCATGCCAAGATCGCCGACAAGTTCTCGATCGTCCGTTCCATCTCCCACACCTTCGCCGATCACGGCGGCGGACATAAGCGCGTAATGACGGGTCGCGTGCCGGCCACGCCGGTCGACACCGTCAACGATGCTCCTGCGACCGGCTCCATCGTGGCCAAATGCCGCGAGAAGCGCGACCTCGGCATTCCCAACTACGTGTCGATGAACCCGGGCGGCCGCACCGGTCACGTCTTTGCCCAAGGTTCCGCCTATCTGAGCCAGGCGTACATGCCGTTTACGGTGGAAGGCGATCCAACCGCTCCCAATTTCTCCGTGCCGAACGTGGCGCCGCTGCCGGCGACCGCCGAGCGTGTGGCCGATCGCACGCAACTGCTGGCGTCGCTCGACCGTATCGACCGGCAGATCGACGCTTCGCGGTTGATGGAGTCGATGGATAAGTTTCAGCAGCGCGCGGTGAGCATGCTGACCAGCGGACGTTGCAAACACGCATTCGATCTTTCGCAGGAAAGCGACGCCGTGCGCGACCGCTACGGGCGTCATTGCTGGGGGCAGCGGGCCCTGCTCGCGCGCCGCCTGGTCGAAGCCGGCGTCAGCTTCGTGACCGTGATCATGGAGAACCCGTACCAGTCGGGCGTACCTTGGCTCAAGCAGGGAGTTTACAACTGGGACTCGCACGCCGTGAACTGCCATATCTGGGACGATCTGACGGCTCGCTTGCCGATTTACGACCAGACGATCACGGCCTTGATTGAAGACATTTATCAGCGTGGGTTAGACAGGCGGGTGTTGCTCGTCGTTACCGGCGAATTCGGCCGCACGCCGCGAATCGGCAATTCCGTCGGCACGCAGACCGGCATCATGCAACCCGGCCGCGACCATTGGCCGCAAGCGATGTCGCTGATCATGTCGGGCGGCGGCATGCGCACCGGCCAGATCGTCGGCTCCACGAACTCCAAGGGGGAATATCCCGCCGACCGCCCGCTCACGCCCAACGACCTGTGGGCCACCGTCTATCGTCACTTGGGCATCGACTACGAGAACTCCTTCCCCGACCATCGCGGCCGCCCGATGCCCATCCTGCCGTTCGGCGAGCCGATCAAAGAGTTGCTGCGTGCGTAGATCTGAGCGATGCTTGGCAGGCTACGCGGCAGAAGCAGCGCCGATTATGTGACGGAGATGTCCGGCCGCGGCGCAGCATCGTAGGTCCAGCGAAGTTCAATGCCCAAATTGTTCGTAGCCATCGCTGTACCGTGCGCCGCACTCGGGGAATTGAGCCATCTTCAGCCTCCTCGACAATCTGGTATCCGACTGACCGCCGCGAGCCAGATGCATCTTACCCTTCACTATCTTGGCGACGGCGATGTGGAGGCGACGACAGCCGCCTTAAAGCTTGTCGCGGCGCCGACCTTTGCGTTGACGCTTGATGGAGTCGGGCGATTCTCGTCAGCCGACGGCGCTGTTACGCTATGGGCCGGCGTACGGCAGTCTTCGGAACTGCTCGGGTTACATGCGGCCATTGCCGATGCATTGGCGGGCCTCGGTTATCAGCCAGAAGCTCGGCCTTACACTCCGCACGTCACGCTCGCCCGGTGTGATCCAGGCTCGGCGAACGACATCATCGACTGCTTTCTGAAGCAGCACGCGGACTTCTCATTAACTTGCGGAATGGTCGACGAGTTCGGGTTATATTCGAGCGAATTCATTGACGGCGTTCCCGTTTATCGGCGCCAACAAACATTTGCACTGCAGGCCGCTGCCGACAACGTTGACGGTTGAGGGACGCGGCAGCCGCCGTGAATTCGCCTCCACACGAGTTGAACGAAAGGAAAGCGCCAACTCAGATTGGAAAACCGTTCGCCACATGGTCGCGAGGCGCCTTTCGCTTGTAGGCGTAGCGCTGCCCTGCTACGGCGGAATGATCCTGGTCTTCGCCTGGTGGCAGGCAGCACGTGATGGCAAAATGCCCGAGGATAGGGGAGAGCACCAAGGGCGACATGGCCCGTGGCGCCACTAGGAGGTTGGCCGAGAGGTTCTCGGGCGCGCCATCGCAGCCGCGTTTTGGGCGTGCTGCGCTGCCGGGCTCTCCGTACCTGGGGCTCCCAAGGCAAAAACGGCGCTGCTAACGAACCTCTGCATTGCATCACTGCTGGCTCTGTCGTACACGCACGTTTGGTTGAGCGATTAAAGAGGAGCGTAGATCTTCATCGCGATCGGCGCCCGGCCCAATGCTCTAACCGAATGCAATGGCGTGGGGGAAGTAAACAACGATCAAACGACGAGCAATGAGATGCCAATCCGACCAAAGGCGCCGGTTTTTGAAACGATTCCTGATGAATTCGCACGATTCATGCAAGACGTTGCCGCGTTGATCGACGCAGGAGATGAAGCCGCATGGATTGAAGGCTATTCCACCGCCCGTTGAACAGCCTCGAACACCTGTTCAATCGCCTTGAGCGCCTTGCCTCGGTCCAGCGGTTCCTGGGGGCTGTTCAGAAACACGTGGAACGAGTACCAGCGGCCGTTGGCGTGCTGCAGCAGCCAGTTGCCGCAGAGGAGTTGATCTTCCGTGCCCCCTTTGAAGCCGACATAGGGCCAGATTCTTGCATCGTGCGGCAATTTCGGCTCAACGGATAGAATTGCTCGCAACGGATGGGCCGCCCGGTCGCGCCGGGTGTTCTGCTTGAGCCACGCCAGGGCGCGGGTCATGTCCATGGGCGTGGCGTACCACTCCGCCAGGTCATAGGCCGCAGCATCAAAATCGAGCTTTTCGTAGTTGGGCGTCCCGCTCAACTTCTCGACCAGGAACTTCCGCCGCGCCGGCTCATCCAGCTTCTGGTATGCAAGGCCCAACCGTCCCGTATTCTTGTCGCGAAGCATGACCATTTCTCGCGTGGCCAACAACGGGCGGTTCCACTCGGGATGGCTGTGCCCCATAACGGCCATTTGCGCCTCGACTCTCTTGCGCCCCAGCAGGTGCAACAGATGATCGGTCGCCGTGTTGTCGCTGATGGAAACCATCTTCAGCGCCAGCGTGTGCAGCGTGACGGGCGAGCCGATCGGCCACTCGGCCAATTCGCTGTGTGGCGGTCCGATCCACTGCGGCTGCAACGTCATCACGTCAGCCAACTGTCGCCGGTCGGCGTTTACTTCTTCAGCTTGGACGCCGAGGATGAACAGCTTGAAACTCGACCCGATCGCAAATCGCTCGTTTCCATGCAGCTCAAAGAGCGGCGTGGCGCCGTTGTCATTCAATTCCGTAAACGCAACAGCCGCTTTGCCCGGAAACGGGGCGAATGCCTGCTTGGCAACCGCATCGATGGCCGGGGCGTCGGATCCCGATGCCGGGGCGAGAGTCGCCAACAACAAGCCGCAAGCCAGCACGTGGATCAGAATGAACATCGGGACGCTCCTCGTGCAATGGGCGTTTCCGCCTGCTGCTCACCGTTCCCCGCTTGACTTGCCCCGGGAGAATGTCGTGACGGCTGAGCACCAACAAAAAAGGCAGCCCGAAAGCAGGTAGTGATCTTGCGAAGGAACGCTACCGGGCTCTGAGAGGAGTGCCATGAAGAGTGTAGACCACAAAGGCAACAAGCAAATTACGGGAATTGGATTGGGGATTTTCCCGGGTTCCTCAGGCCTCGCGGGCGGCTGCATTGACTCGTCGGATGTCCACGCCTTAGTCTATGAGACGTCTATCTTTCTTTCCGTCTTTTCGTTGCAAGGGTAAAGCCATGAGCGCTCGAATCGCCGGGGCATCGTTCGTGCGAATAGGCCTCGCGGTTCTGGCATTGTTGCTTGGCGGACCTTATGCAGTTTGTGAAGATCGAAACGATCAGTCCGAGCCGACCAACCAGGTGGACGCCGAACTCCGCGAAACTTCGCGACTGATCCAAGCCGAATTGCCACGATGGCGCATCGCCATTGGACCAGACAACACCCAGTTAAAGCTCGAGCCGAATCCGATTCTGCGTTGGACGAACCCCGCAACGGGTCGGATCTATGGAGACATCTTCATTTGGACGGCGGGCGGCCGGCCGGAAGCCGTGACGTCGCTCTACAAGGCGTGGCAGCCGGCCTGGGGATTTACGGGCGAGTTTCTCTCGCTCTCGGAAAAGAACCTCGTTGCCCGTCGCAATCAGGCCGTGATCTGGAAGTGCGATCAAGCGGGAATTGCGTTGCAAGACTTGTTCGAGGCGCCCGCGCCGGCCGAGAACGCCCGACAACGATTGCGGCAAATGCGCGCCATGGCGACCGGCTTTTCTGTCGTGTTGGTCGACCGTCGCCGCAACGTAGACGGCGAGCGGCAGGCGTTGCGGCAACTAAGCAAGCCGGTGTACCGCTATCAGCTCGTGAGCGGCGAAGCGATCGACGGGGCGATCTTTGCTTTCGTTCTCGGCACCGATCCAGAAACGCTGCTGCTGCTCGAAGCCCGCGGACAACCCGACGACGCCCGTTGGACGTATGCCTTCGCTCGCCTCAACCGCGATGAGTTGGCAGGATATTACAAACAACGGGAAGTATGGCAAGTCGACCGCCTGGCGGACGTCAAGTACGACGAGCCTTATTTCCTGAAGAGCCTGCCCGACTCGGCGCGACGAAAGTAGCGGCGAAAGCTGCTTTCGGCGGCCGATCGTCGGATCGCAGCCGCGTCCCATCTTCACGGCGCCGCGAAAGGTCCGGCGACAAAGTAGGGGCGATTGGGGTTGGTCGGCGGCGCAATCAAAGGCTTGGACCAGACGAGCGCGTCATTGCCTCACCACGGTCTCGCAAGGAATTGACCGTGGTGTGTGCGCGGAAGACAATACACTCTCCGCCTGCCGCGGTTCATTGGCGTTGTTGGACCGTCTCACCCGTTGTCGCGCCTGGTGCATTGCACGCTTCATAGCGGGTCGCCGCCACGGAGGCAGGCAACAGCAAATTGCCTGCAACGCATGAGCCGTCTGCCTCAGAGGATATCAGTATGTTTCCCTTCCGTTCCATAGCGCTCGCCCATTTCGCTCGCGTCTTTTCGCTTGGCTTTCGTCGCCCTTTTGCGGCCTGGGCGTGGCGTCTGGCCGCCGCAGTCGCTTTGCAAACGCTTCCTGCGGAACTGCTGGCTGCCGAACAAACTCAGCGCCCGAACGTGATCGTCATCATGACCGACGACCAGGGCTCGATCGACGCGGGGTGCTATGGAGCGAAAGACCTGGCGACGCCGGCGATTGACGCGCTGGCGAAGCGCGGAGTGCGGTTTACTCAGTTCTATGCAGCGGCTCCCGTCTGCTCGCCGTCGCGCGCGGGGTTATTGACGGGCCGATATCCGTTGCGGGCCGGACTGCCGAACAATGCCGGATCGCAGCGCGGCGGGCACGGCATGCCCGGCGAACAGGTGACCATTGCCGAAATGCTCAAGGCCGCCGGTTATGCGACGGCCCACATCGGCAAGTGGCACCTGGGCTACACGCCTGAGATGATGCCCAATGGCCACGGCTTCGATCACTCGTTCGGTCACATGGGCGGGTGCATCGATAACTATTCGCACTTCTTCTATTGGAGCGGGCCGAACGTACACGACCTGCACCGCAACGGCCGCGAAGTGCATTATCCCGGCCGGTTCTTCGGCGACTTGATGGTGGAAGAGGCGACCCGCTTTATCGAACAGCATCGCAGTCAGCCATTCTTCATTTACTTTGCCGTCAACATGCCGCATTATCCCTATCAGGGCGATCCCAAGTGGCTGGAGCATTACAAAGACCTGCCCTACCCGCGGAACTTGTACGCCGCGTTCGTTTCGACGCTCGACGAGCGTGTGGTGGGAGCGCTGCTCAACAAAGTGGACGATTTCGGCCTGCGCGAGAAGACGCTGGTCATTTACCAGTCGGACAATGGGCATTCGACCGAAGAACGGGCTCACTTCGGCGGCGGCAATCCCGGCCCGTACCGCGGCGCCAAGTTCAGCCTGTTCGAGGGCGGCATGCGATTGCCGGCGGTCATTTCCTGGCCCGGCCATTTGCCGGAAGGAGAAGTCCGCGATCAGCTCGTACATTCCTGCGACTGGATGCCGACGATCGCTGAGTT
>DASZUP010000284.1:0-5201 GCA_035547635.1 Pirellulales bacterium | reverse complement strand
CGAGCGCGAAGTCATCAAGCTTGCCCGGCCGCTCGTCCAGGAACAAAAACTGCGGCGACGTCATCACCGCCATCAGCCCCGCGCGGACGGCCTGCTCGAACGAACGTTGTTGCGCCAGCTTGCTCTCGACCAGCGCGACGTACGGCTGAACGTCGCCAGCGGAGACCGGACGCCGGAAGGCGCGTCGCGCGAAGCGGCGCACAATGCGCTCGGCGTCGGCCCGCGGGTCGTCCGAGACGACCTCGACCCGCTTCGGGCGGTTGTAGGCAGGCGCGGGCGCCTGCCGCAAGTCGCCGAAGATGCGGCGATGACTCTCAGGCGGCCAGGCGCCATGGAGCGGGCCTTCGACCTCGATCCAGTCGACCGCCAGGCCCGGTCCGTCATACGCTTCGGCCCCGATTTTGTGTACTGCCTGCGCGGAGGCCAGGCCATACGGCAACAAGCGAATGGTATTTCGAGGTTCGAGATCATCGACGAACTCGACGACGGCCGCCGAGCCGGCGGGCGCATCGAAATAGCCGACCAGGTGCGGTTTGCCGGTCATCAGCATCAGCCCGGCGTCGACGCGGTAGGCGACCGGTTTGCCGTCGCTTTGCACGGCGGAGGCGGAGATGCGAAAGCGATAGCGTCCGCGGTCGGGCGGCCAGAACGGCGTGAGCGAGACGGCTTGCCACGCCGAAGAGGCGAACATCGTCACCTTGCCGTCATCCTGCTTGCGAAACACCCGTTCCGTCGTCGCCTTAACCTGGTGCGTGTCGGAGAGGCGATAGCGTTTGTTGATCAGCGGAGGCTGCGGCCCATTGGCAATGGCGGCGTCGAGCGCCGTTTCGGCCGCCTCGAGATACCGCTCCAACAAGAACGACGAAACGTGCAACGCCTCGCCCACGTTGTCGAACCCGTCGGCCGCGCTGTCCAGAGGCAGCAACTCCTTCAGCTTGACATGGACGCCGAGCAGGTCGCGCACCGTATTCTCGTATTCCGTGCGGTTCAACCGCCGCAGCACGACGCGTCCTTGAGCGGTACGCTCGGCGGCCTCCGCCGCGCGGAGCCGCTCGGCGAGATGCGCCGTAAACTCTTGCAGTTCTTCTTTCCCAGGTCGGGGCTTCTCCGCCGGCGGCATTTCTCCCGCCGCGGCGCGTTCGAGCACGAGGCGCCATGACCTGCGACTCAGTCTGTTCTCTAGCGCCGGCTCGAGCGCGTCCAGGCGCAACTCGCCCTGCGGCTGTTCGCCGCTGTGACATGGCAGACAATGGCGAGTAAGGAATGGCTGCAGCGGTGAGCCGGCGGCCGCGGACTGGCCCGCGACAACGCCCATCAGAGCAAGCAAGGCTTTCGCCAAGACCAGCTTACAGCGAGGGGGCTGAAAGCTGCCTCGCAGTCGGCCAAGACCGCGGCCCCCGGGAGATTGGCATTCGCCGGATGACGTCCGTTTAGCTGCCATGGCGAGCAAATTCCCTTCCGAGCAGGACGACATCGATTCCGGGACGTCCATTTTCGTGGGCGAGGTGCGAGAGCACAGGCACGTCCGCTGCCAGCAGCGTAGCACCCTTGCCTGCCGAGTTCAAAGCGCAAGTCAACGCCCGTCGCCTGCCTTTTCCGGGAAAGCTTTTGCTTTTGCCTTTTCGCCAGGATAAGTTGGAGCTTGCTTCCGAGACCGCGGCCCCAGAAAGTCTCGAAAGTCCTCCGTCTGGGAAAGACCGCGCAACAAGTTCGTGACATGTCTAACCGCGTGGCGTCGTTGCTTTGTCGAAGTTCGGGCGAGAACCGCCAGTTATCACGGAAGCGCGCCTCGTTCCTGTTGCCGCCTGGCGAGCGGGGACCGCAGCCTGACTTCAGCACCTGCTTTGACATCCTGGAAGAACGCCAGAGCTCGGCGGCGCCGACCGGCATTGAACCGGCGTCAACGACCTGGGCTTGCTCTCCGCGCTCCCTCTCCTCGGGCAAGGCAGGCCTCTCCCCAACTTTAATTTCCGTGGCGCCTGCGGCCTCCAGCAAGTCGTCTCTCTCGACATACTCGTTTCAGCACCCCTCAGGAAGCATCCGACATGTCCTTGGCTAAGTGGCTGTCTGCGCTCGCGAATCGATCCTTCGTGCGCACTAACGACAACCGGCGCCGCGGCAGCAAATCGCGGTCGCGGTTCAGCGGCCGGTTCATGCAGTTGGAAGACCGGCGCCTGCTGGCGGCATACGTTCCGATGCTCCCTGGCAGCGGAACGGTGCAAGCGCAAGGCCTCAGCGCGGTGGTTTATGCGCCGGAGTTGGATCCCGCTTTCAACCAGGCGAACCTGCCGGAAGCCAAGCTCGTTACGATCATGAATAATGGCAGTAACGTGATATTCCCCATCTTCCAGGGCACCAACACGACTCCGGATAACACCGCCGGGACGGTCACCCGCGCGTTGATCGACTCGGGAGGGGCCGGTTACTTCGGGCAGTACAAGGTGACGTTCAGCCTCGGCAGCGGTCTCAACCCTGTCGCCGCTACGGCCACCGCCGACGGCAACGGCAGCCTCTACAACATCACGCTCGATTCCCCCGGGTCCGGGTATCTGCCGAGTGACGAGGGCTCCGTCACGGCGACGATCACTCCCATTGGCGGCGCCCCCAGCCCCACGACAGCCGCGGTCGTCAGCGCGCACGTAAGTGATATCACGCAAAACGGCACAGTATCCCTGTACGATCCCAAAGATCCCCTCACCAATACCTACCGGGGCTACATCGGCGAGACGGTCAACGGGCAGTACCAACTGGGCCTGCAACCAGGGCATCAGGTCACCGTGCAGGTTCCGATCGCCTTCTGGGACGGCGGCCGCATTTACATGGTCGACAACGGCCCGGTCCCGCTCACGAGCCAGTACGATCCCGGGTTTCCGTTGCAAGCCAATGCCGAATGGTCGTTCAACCCGTCCTTGAACCCGGACAACCTCGCAAAGCTCGGATCGGGACGTTCGTACATCGTCGCTCCCGCTTCGCCGGGCGACAAACCGATCTACGGCGCCGACTTTGCCGACCCGACCACGGGTTATGCCAATCCCAACGGCGTGGTCATGTGGTACCACGAGCTTGCCTACCCGGGCATAGTAGGAAAGGCCGCGGCGCACGGTTTCGGGTTCGGCGTGCCAGCGGCCCTGACGGAAGCGACGTTCCGCGACCCGAAGCAGCCATTTATCGCTCCGAACATGCGGCCTGATCAGATCTACTACATCGACAATTACGACGTCTCGTATGTGGACAGCCTGGCGATGCCGGCCTCGATGGAAGCGACTCAGGTCCCCAGCACTCCTGCGACGCCCGGGCCGAGTCAATATGCCTGGCTCGGGTCAGACCTGAGCACGACGCAAATGCAAGATGCCATCGCGAAGTTTACCGCGCAGAACGTCAACGTGAATTCGACGAGCCCTGGGAATCCTAACGGGCTGGGCACGTATTTTGGCGGCCTGGGCTGGGATCAGTTCTACATGCCGCCCGACAATAACTCGACGGCAAGCGGCGCGATCACCCAGATCAACAATTCCAACACCGCGGCGCCGGTCACCATTGTCACCGCCAGCACCGCGGGACTGGTGAACGGCGGGGCTGTCACGATTAGCGGCGTGACCGGGCAGACCGCGATCAACGGTACGTGGATCATCAGCAATATCACGCCCAACAGTTTCGCATTGGCCGGCCTCCCGGGAGACGGGACGGCTTCCAGCGCCGGCAACTGGACGGCGTTTAAGACGGCCGGCGTCCACCTGCAGAAGCTGCCTGCCGGATACGACTCCATTTCCGAGTCGCCGAACCTGAACGTGCTGTCGCAATTTGATGCAACCAGGTACAGCCTGGTGAGCGGCGGCGGCGTGGAGAGCATCGGCTCCATCGGCACGGGCGCGTCGACCGCGGGGACGAATGTCATCACGGGCGTCAGCACGGCGATCGCCAGGCAATTGGCGGCGGGCATGCTATTGGCCCCGGCCAATAACCTCGCCGGCACGCAGTTGTTCCCCTATGGGACCACCATCTCCCGGATCGAGATTGGTACGGCGGGCAGCAACGACTCCACGCTCATCATGAGTAACAAGGCCGCCGCCAGCGGGTCGCCGGGCGTCGATGGGCCGGGGGGAAGCTGGTTGTTTTTTGGTTCTCAATACGGCACGGCGGACAGCGATCCGTCGCTGCAGGGAAAAATCGCCGCGAACGACAACAAAATCACGGGTCTCGACCCGAAGGTGGGCATGTACCTGCGGACCGGAATGTTGGTCACCGGCGGTGGGATTCAAACTGCCTCGAACACCTACATCAAGAGCATTTCCTCGGACTTCACGACAATCACGCTGACACAGAACGGAACCTCCGCCGGCGGTTCAGGGCCCTACGCCTTTGTCGGGTCGCCCAGTTCCTACGTGCTCCAGGCCCTGATCAACAACTGGTACGCCTGGGCCGACTATTACGTCGCCCAGTTGGCTTCGGGACCCGCGGCCGCGCCAACCGGAACGTTCGCGGCCAGTACGAGGGCCAACGGGGGCCGTACGGATTACAACTCGCTCATCCTGGATATCACCAACCCAAGCTTCGACATGAACCAGTTGAGGGTCGGCGACGTCATTACCTCCGCGCTGAGCACCACGCTGACTCCCAATTCCACCGGCTCCCCCGCCACGCCCGGCTACGACCCCAGTCTGAATTACACGATCGTGAGTTTCGATCAGACGGCAAGGACCGTGGAGCTGAGCCTGCCCGTGAAAGCAAAGACCGTCGTGGCCGACACGTTCACGTTCGCTCCTCCCCAGTACATCGTGCGGTCGAGCGACGCCCCGGCCGCAGCCCCCGTGGCGATCACCAGCATCGGCGCCACCGCCGGGCAGCCGTTCACCATTAACACCTCCAGCACTGCCGGACTCGTTGACGGCATGGAGGTCACCATCAGCGGCGTGACCGATCAGACAACGAACCTTTCGGCGGCGGTCAACGGCCGGTGGGTCATCACGAATGTCACCGGCGCCTCCTTCCAGCTCCAGGGCGCCGGCAACGGGAACGGGGAGACCTTGAGTGGCGGCATCTGGTCGACCAGCGCCGGCACGATTCCCTACACGCTCAACTTCACCCCGCCGAGCGCCTCGATCACAAGCATCACCAATTCCGCCGGCCAGCCGATCGTGGTTACGACCGGGAGCACCGTCGGTCTGGTCGACGGCGAACAGATTACGATTAGCGGCGTGACC
>DASZUP010000283.1:0-21717 GCA_035547635.1 Pirellulales bacterium | reverse complement strand
TTGCGCTCGTGGAGTTGTTCACGGGAGCAGAGTGTCCGCCGTGCGCGGGCGCCGACGCGGCGTGCGACGCGCTCGCCGCTGCGTTTCAGCACGGCGAGGCGATCTTGCTGCAGTATCACTTGCATATTCCCGCCAGAGACCCGCTGGCCAATCCTGACGCGATCGCGAGGAGCGAATACTACGACTTAGAGGGCGTGCCCGCCGCCTTTTTCAATGGCGGCGAAACGATTAGCGGCGGCAGTTCGATGTGGAAATCGGACGGACTTTACAGGGAATACCGGCGACGAGTTGAAGCACAACTTCGCGGCAAGAATTCCGCCGCCGTCGAACTGAATGTCGAGCGAGCCGCCAATACGTTATCGATCGTTTCGTCGGCCAAGACGGTTATGAATCCGGCGAGCAGCCCTTCGAGCGCGAGCGATGCAAAAGGCGAACCGAAGCTGCGGCTGCGGCTTGCGCTGACTGAACAGCTCGTTCGCTACGCCGGCGGCAATGGCGTGCGACTGAATCACCATGTGGTGCGCGACTTTCCAGGCGGCCTCGAAGGTCAAGAGCTTGTTGACGGCCGGGCGAAAGTTGAACTCGCGCTCGAGCTGGACGACGTTCGCCGCGATTTGAACGACTACCGCGAGAAGCAGGCCGTGTTTTGGGCGCTCGTCTGCCCATCGCCCATTCCGTCAGTGGAACTCAAGCATCTGACAATAATCGCGTTCGTCCAGGACGATACGACCAAGCAAGTTTTGCATGCCGTGCAAGTTCGCATGCCGGAGGATTGAAGTTCGCGAAGCCGGCGTTGACGACGGGGCCCTGTTTGCTTTTGCGTACGGGACCAATCCGGAGCTCGTTCTGCTGCTGGAGTGCCGGGGGGAAACGTGGCAGTTCGCCTTGGCGCGGATGGGCGGAGCTGAGCTGACCGTTCAGCGAGGCGGTGAACTGCTGCAGGTCTTCCCCGAACTCGATTCCTCAGCCCCGAACGACGCCTACACGGCGCAAACTATCCCGGTGCTCCTGCCGCAGGCGAAGTAGGGGGTGGAAACGCTTCCTGCGAGCCTCCCGGGAGCGTCCAGTCAATGATTTCCAGGTCCCAAGGGATGGCTTGCCAACCGTTTATTGACCAGCGCATGAGCATCTAGTCAACCTTATCCCGCAAGGAAACGCCGCCCGTTTGTTGTTCCCAGGTCAAGACATCGCCCTCAGGCAAGTCTTGGAGGCCAAGGCGTCGCAGCATGTAAAGAAGCTGCGCGCGATGATGCATACTGTGCGTGATGACGTGTGCTACTCCGCCGCCAAGCGACTTCTCGACCGGCGGATTGTCGAGCACGTCAAGAAACTGTTCGTTCCATGCGCCTCGCTGAGCGATACAGCGCGCCACAAACGCCAGTTCTGCGGCGGCCTCGTCGAAGGCCCTAGTCAATTCGGCGAGGGAAGTGCCCGGCGGATCGTCCACTGGGCGCCCGGCCATGAGGCGCGGCCAAACGTGGACGTTCCGAATGATGTGCGTTAGCGTGGCACGGACGGTTCGGCGCCCGATTTCAAATTCGCGATCGAGTTGCTCGTCACTTAAGGCCTGGCAGCTACGCAGCAATTGGCGAGTTGTCCAGGCGTCATGGCCTAGCAGGCGATCCAGGAAATCCATCAAGCGCTCCGTTGGTTATCAGACCATCGTTTTGCAGGCGGTTCTCAATCTGCAGCAAACAGTTACACATGCACCTCGGATAACGACGCAGGACAAGACGCACCGCATATATCCACCCGCAAGGCTCCTTACCGCGGCGTACCCCTCGGTCCTGTCGGAAGCGGGGCCGTCGGAGACCGCATGCCGGCCATGCTCTTGAAGGCGTCGGGGGGAGGAAGATTGTCGAAGAGTTTGGCCATGGGAATGGAAGCCGTGACGCGCAGTTGGCTGCCCGTGGCGTAGATGCGTAAACGGTCGCTCGCGTATGAGACGACGTCCGTGCCTAGGCGTTGCGCCATTTGTTGCCGGCGCTTCCGCTGCGCTTCGAGAGCCTGCGTCATCTTCTGCTCGAGCGACGCGGCGGTCTGGGCGTCTTTCAACTCGACGACGGCATTCAGGCTGAGGTCGCTCGAAAGATGAGCGCTGAAGGTCAGGCCGCGCACGTCGCTGAGCGGTACGGGAGTCGGAAGCGGCGAACGGCCCAGCGCCGAAAGGTTGCGCAGGGACAATACAAAATGGTCGCCCGAAGGCAAATCGGCGGCGCCGGGCTGCCCGGAAGCGGCCTGGTCGAGCATGTCTTGCAGGCGGTCAAGTTGGTTCGCTCCCACCAGCAGTCGAGGTTGAGGCGATGTCACGTAGATCGCATCGGCTCGGCCTGGCTTAAGCAGCCGATAGATGTCGAGCCCTTGATAGTTTTCGCTTGGCGCCGCGCCGCCGAAAAGTTGGACCGGGTCGACTGCGCGATCGAGAATAGCGACCAGGTGCTGGTCGTTTCCCACCGTTGTGATCAGCACTTCAGAGACGTCGCGAACGTCAATCTGGCTCGTCGTCGCTTCGGCCAGGGCTTCGTCGATATAAGGTTTTGCCTTGGAAAACCGAGCGGCCTGCTTGGCGAGCGCGGCGGGCCGGATGGAGATCGCCATGGTCCAGTCGGCCGGCAAGTAGGCTGCCGCTTCGGCTCGCATTGAGCCGAAGCCAGCTAACTGGACGATCGCCACGACGGCGCCCACCATCAGCAGCAAGGCGACCGCTCCTCCGCCGCCCAATGCCAGCCAGAGCATGCCGCCTCCTGACGAGCGACGCTTCGCCGGTCGGCGGCGCAAGACGTGACCTCCGCCTAACGCGGGACCGGCAGGCGCCGCGGCCGGCAGTCCCAGGGCATCCCAATCCACGGCCGGGCGCGGCTGCTCTTCCATGACGGGGGCCGCAGGCGAAGCCGGCAGCGGAATCTGCATCGCGGCGCCGCAGTTGCGACAGCGCGCCGTTCGCCCGGCCAGCCGCGTTTCGATGCTATATTGAGCTCCGCATCCGCCGCAAGCAAAAACGATCATTGACACGCCTCCGTCGCCTTTACGCGTTCAATGTCACCGTCCCCGGTCGCCATGCCGATTCGGAGAAAGGAGTCTTCCTTTGCCGGCAATTCTATGCCGCCGTAGCGCGCCACGCCAGCTTTTCGCGCGCTCCTCGAGCAACCTGCACGCGCCGGTCGCTCGATGAGGATTAGGCGGACGGCGTCCGGTCCTGATGGTCTACGGAAGGAAACCAGCGAACAGCGTGCGGAGCGGACAGCGAGCGCCCGTCAAAACCCCTTGACGAAGAAGAAGATCAGCCGGTCCGCGAAAGGACGCGGGTGCGTAAGGGGAATTTCAACGCCGCCGGCCAGGTAATACTCTCCGCCGAGGTGCGTGCGGAAGCCGGGCGTCAGGCTGAAAAATGCCGGCACGGAGCGACGGCTGACATTGCTGCGCAAATTGGCAGTCACGTAGTATTGGAAGTCGCCAAAGATCGGCACGTCATGCCCTGTGATCGTTTGCCCGAGGGCGACGTTCATGAGGAAGTTCGTCGGCAACACGTCGTAGTTATTAAGCGGCACGTCAACTCCGGCGCCGCCGCGCATGCTCCAGCGGCCGGCGAGGTGCGTCCAGAACTGCAGGTTGGGACTCAGCCGCGCAAGGCCGTTGAAAGTCGAGAGCTCGCCGGTCGGCGTGCGCACGCCGAGACCGGCGATGATCGACAGCCGCTTGGTTTCGCGCAGCATGACGCGCGTGGCCACGTTGAAATCGCCGAACGAGGCGGCGCTGGGCGTCCCGCTCACGGTCGTCACGAAGGGAACGTCAAGCGTGATCCATAAACGCCGGCTCAAGGGAGACTGGAACTGAAACATGCCGAGATTCGCATTGCGGTCGCCGGGAATGTCAGCAATGTTCTGGTAGGTCCACACCAGGTTGCGGAAGAAGAGGCCGTCCGGCGCGTTGACCCAACCTTGCCGGACCGGCATGTCGGCATCGGACGGCGGCGCGATCCAAGGGTCGTCCCAGCCGTCAGTGAACAGCGTCCTGAGGAGCAAAGGGGTGAACTCCTCGTCTTCGCCGCTGCCGAATATCGACTCTTTGATGACTTCGCGAGGCCGATACCGGCGCCGGGCGCCGGCCTTCTGGACGGGCGGGCTTTTATCCGGATCTTCCAAGGGATCGTCTTGGCTAAGTGCGACTTGCATCGCAACGAACATGAGAACCGCACTCGCAGCCAAGGCCGCCAGGCGTCCGTGCCAGGCCTGATAACGCACCGCCGCTTCCTCTTACGAATGTTCCAAGTTCCGCTTGAGCGACGCCGGCCGCTTGCGAAAGAGCTGCGCGGCGTCGCGTTCCATTCTCGCTATCGTTCCCGCTTGCATTGAGTCTGGTTCTGATGATCGTACGTATATCTGCATGTGCGGATATATTGTCTGAAAAAAACTCGCGGCGCAGGTTGGGCGTCGGCCTATTGGCCCTTCATCAAATCCAAATCTTCCAGGCGGCCGCGGATGTATGTATTTGGTTGGGCGAATATAGTGTTGTCTGCCAATGCTGTCAACGCGTCTATATCCGCCAAGTCAAGCGGCCTAAAAAGGATGCGACTATCTGCAACTGCGAACGCCGAGGAATTATCGATGATTCAGCAGTCGGCGTTGGCCGCCGTTGTGCCGCACGACGTGCTGGAGAGACGCTGCTGATCGCCTTTTCACACGGCGCCGGCCGCTTGCGGGATTTCGGCGCTCGGGAGAGGGTCGGCGGCAGCGGCGGGCAGGACGACCTCGAAAGTCGTGCCTTGGCCGGGTTCGCTGCGGGCGCGGATCTCGCCGCCGTGCGCGGCGATGATCGAATGGCAAATGCTCAAGCCTAGGCCCGTGCCGCAACTCAGGTCGTCGCGATGCCGCGATTTGTCGCCTCGATAAAAACGGTCGAAGACGTGAGGCAGATCCTCAGGGGCGATTCCCGAGCCATTGTCGGAGACTCGCAGTACGACGCAATTCGGCAGCGCGTCGGTCGCCAGTTCGACCTTGATCCAGCCGCCCGACGGCGTGAACTTCAAGCTGTTGTCGATCAGATTGTTGAGCACTTGGCGCAGTCGCGCCGCTTCGCCGGGGACCGTTACTTCGGGCAACTCGTGGGCGATTAATTCCACGCCCCGTTCTTCGGCGACGCCTCGGAACATATCGATGGAGTTTGCCGCGAGCTGGTCGATCCGGACCGGGTTGCGCTCGGCGCGCATGCGGCCGGCGTCGCTCTCGGCCAACAGCAGCAGTTGGTTGACAAGCACGCCCAATCGGCTGCACTCGTCGACGATCTCACAGAGCAGATCCTGGTACTCCTCGGCGGAACGCTCCGTATTGAGGGCCACCTCGACGGAACTCTGGATCGCCGCCAGCGGCGAGCGCAGTTCGTGGGCGGCGTTGGCCACGAACTCGCGGTTGCGCGCCAGGTAATCGGCGATCTGGTCGAGAAACGAGTTGATCGTCAACGAGAGTTGATCAAGCTGATCGCCGACGCGCCGGATCGGCAAACGTTCTTCCATGTGGCTGGGCCGCAGCCGGGCGGCCGTGTTGATGATTCGCGCCAGGGGATGGGTGGCGCGGCCGGCGAGCCAGAAGCCGCCCAGCGGCGCCAACAGCAGGATCGCCAGGCCGGCGGCCATCATCACGTCCGTGAGCCGGGAAACATCGGCCTCAATGTGTTCCAGATTCGTCCCCACGCGGATCGTGTAACCGGGGACGCGCGGCTCGGTCAGCCGGTAGTTCGCCAGACGGTGCGCTCCCCGGTTGACGAACGACAATCTGCGCCTGGGGGGCGGCTCTCGCAGTTCGCTTTCAGGCGTGCCGGAGGTCGAGTGCAGCAGCCGGCCATGCTCGTCGAACAACTGCACGAACAGCCCGCTATTCTTGTGTCCTTCCGCTTTGCGATCCATTTCGTGATAGATGGACTGCATCGTGGGATAGAACTCTTCAATCGCCAGCCCGACTTCGCGCGCATCTTCCTGCAGCAAGGCGTCGGTTTCGTCGAGCAAGCTGCGCCGCACGCCGAGGCGGACGAAGACGAAGGCGGCTCCGACCGTCAACAGCACGACGGCGGTGTTCCAGGCGGTCAGGCGAAAGCGGAGCGAACGAAAGCTGCTCCGCAACGTGCTGCCGCCCGCCGGGTTACTGTTCAGGGCGTTGACGGTCGGCTTACTGCTCGGCGGCTTACTGCTCTGTGGCGCGGATGGCATAACCTCGCCCTCGCACGGTTTGGATCAACGAGTCGTGGAACTTCTTGTCGAGCTTGCCGCGCAAGCGGTTGATGTGGACTTCGATCACGTTGGTCGTCCCTTCCCAGTCCGACTCCCAGAGGTGCTCGCAGAGCATCTTGCGGGTAACGACCTGACCCGCGTGTCGCATCAGCAATTCGAGCAGGCTGAATTCGGTGGGCGTCAGTTCGACCTCTTCGTCGTTGCGGCTGACGCGGCGCGTGGCCAGGTCGAGCGTCAAATCGCCGACTTGCATCACGGCCGGCGGGCGCGTCACGCTGCGGCGGCAGACTGCCTCGATCCGCGCCATCAGTTCGGAAAACGCGAACGGTTTGACCACGTAATCGTCCGCGCCGGCGTTCAGGCCTTCGACGCGTTCTTCCACCGAGCCGAGCGCCGTGAGCAGGATGGTCGGGGTGTGAATCCCCTGGCGGCGGAGGTTCTTGAGCACCTCCATGCCGGGCATCTCCGGCAACATCAGGTCGAGCACGATGGCATCGAAGCGCTGACTGGTGGCCAGGGTCAGGCCTTTATCTCCCTGTTTCGCCCACGCGCAGCCGTGTCCCGCTTCGCTGAATCCCTGACGCAGCGCCTTGCCAATGACCGGATCGTCTTCGATGACCAGAAGTTCCATGCGGATTTGCACCACTTTCTTGCGTACGTGTTCCTGCGTCTTTCTATCTTACCCCGCAGATGAGTTTGCGGCGATGGCAGCGGGGAAGGGGGCGCGACGGCCGCTGAATGCAAGCCCGACGAACAAGGCTGCCGTGCGCTTAGGACGTTCTTTGCCCGCGAGCAGAACTCATCGGCCGCCGGATAAAAGATTGCCGCCTTGGAGGAGGCTGGAAACGCCTATTTGACAACCGTCATGGCGTCGGATACCTTGAACCTCTAAAACACTTGTCGGCCTGCTTTGGCGCCTCGCTGCCGCGTTGAGCGCAGATGAGAAAGGCAAGTGCGAGTTTTCCCGCCTCAAGATAACGCCATGCAATGCGCTGCGTCACGCGCGTTTCGGCGTTGGCCGACGGATGTTAAATTCTGGCCGCAATGGCCAGGAGCGAAGCAAAATGAATTTGCTGGCCGCGTCGATCGCTATGGTTGCGATCAGCGGGTTGCCCGGCGCGCTACTCAGTAAGAACGGCAAAGCGGGCCAATGGCTGGCCACGCTGCTTTGCACGGCGGGTTCGCTCTGCGGACTGATGGCGGTTGGCAGTTGGTTTGCCCGCGGCGTCGAACTCGAACTGCGGATGCCGTGGCCGCTCGTGCCGCAGGCCGACTTTCATGTCGGACTTGATGGACTGTCGGCCCTGTTCTTGGCGCCGATTTACCTGATCTCGCTGCTCGGTTCTATCTATGGACTGAGCTATTGGCGCCAGGCTGACCATCCGGACAACGGGCGAAAGCTGGGTTTATTCTACGGTCTCTGCGCCGCGGGCATGGCCTTGCTGGTCGTGGCTCGCAACTCCGTCGTCTTTCTGCTGGGCTGGGAGACGATGGCTGTCAGCGCCTTTTTTATGGTCGCCGCCGAAGACGACCAGCCGCCCGTCGCCGAGGCCGGCTGGCTTTACCTGGCGTCGGCGCATGCCGCCGTGATTGTCCTGTTCGGGCTGTTCGCCACGCTGTGGGCGCTGACCGGATCGTTTGACTGGCCGGCGCCCGGCAGCCTTTCGCCGGCGGCCGCCAATGTGGTGTTCCTGTTGGCGCTGGTCGGTTTCGGTTTCAAGGCCGGCATCATGCCGCTCCACTTCTGGCTGCCCAGCGCGCACGCCAACGCTCCCAGTCACGTCTCGGCGTTGATGTCGGGCGTGCTGATCAAGATGGGCGTGTACGGGCTGGTTCGCACCTTCTCTTTCCTGCCGTCTCCGCCGCTCTGGTGGGGAGGGCTGCTGATGGCCTTGGGCGTCGCGTCGGGCATCATAGGACTGGCTTTTGCCATCGGACAAACGGATTTCAAACGACTGCTGGCGTACAGCAGCATCGAGAATGTCGGCATCATTTGCATCGGCGTTGGATTGGCCCTGTTGGGACGCTCGGTCGATCGGTCTGACTGGGTCGCGTTGGGGATGGGAGGCGCGCTGTGGCACGTCTGCAACCACGCCTTGTTTAAATCGTTGCTGTTCTATTCCGCGGGGTCCGTGTTGCACGCCGTAGAGACGCGGGAGATCAACGAGTTGGGCGGATTGGCCAGGCGGATGCCTTGGACGGCGTTCTGCTTTCTCGCGGGGGCGGCAGCCGTGTGCGGTTTGCCGCCGTTGAACGGCTTTGTAAGCGAGTTCGCGATCTACGTGGGACTGTTCGGCACGCTCGGTATTCCTGAAGGCTCAGGACTGAGGCTGCCCGGCGCTTCGCTGGCGGCGCCCGGTCTGGCGCTGATCGGCGCCCTGGCCGTCGCCTGCTATGCCACGGCTTACGGCGGCATTTTTCTCGGCTCGCCGCGAAGCGCGCGTGGGGAGCACGCTCACGAGCCGCCGCCGACGATGTTGGCGCCGATGCTGCTGCTGGTCGCCTGCTGCCTGTTCGTCGGGTTGGCGCCAAGCTGTGTGGCGCCGGCGATCGATCGGGCCGTGTCGTGCTGGGCCGCCGCGGCGCCTGAACGAGCCTCGCTGCAAAGCGAGCTTGCGCCGCTGGCCCAGCAGTTGCCGCTCGGCTGGTTGAGTGCGACGGGATTGGCTTTGGCGGGTTTGCTGGCAGTCGGCGGAGCTGCGCTTGGATTGCGTATGAAGCCGGGACGCGTAGCCGCGTCGTCGACTTGGGGCTGCGGTTATGCGGCGCCCAATGCGCGAATGCAGTACGGGGCGAGTTCTTTCTCGGAAATCCTGGTCGGCTTGTTCCGCTGGGCATTGCGGCCGCACAGCCGGCGCCCGGCGATCGTCGATTTGTTTCCCCAGGCGGCGGCGTTTGAGTCCCGGGTTGATGACAGCGTGCTGGAACGCCTGATCATGCCTGCCATGCGATGGCTCGGTTCGCGCGTTCTCCTGCTGCGCGTTTTGCAGCAGGGCAACGTCCGCGTCTACCTGTTTTACATCTTTGCCGCGTTGTTGCTGCTATTGGTCTGGCCGCACTAAGAGGAACGAGAGGCCGTGCAGGTCGCGATTCACGTGTTGACGGTGATCCTGGCGCCGCTGCTGCTGCGCGGCGTGATCAACAAAACCAAGGCCTGGTTCGCCGGTCGCGTCGGTCCGCCGTTACTGCAGCCCTATTACGACGTGATCCGGCTGCTGCAAAAGGATTCGGTCATCAGCACGACGACCACCTGGATTTTCCGCGCCGGGCCGGCAGTCAGTCTGGCCGCCGTGTTGCTCGCCGCAATGCTGTTGCCGTTTGGACGCGAAACCGCTCCGGCGTCGTTCGCGGGAGACGTGTTCTTGTTCGTGTATCTGCTCGCGCTGGGGCGGTTTTTTCTGGCGCTTGCCGCACTCGATACCGGGTCGGCGTTCGAAGGCATGGGCGCGACGCGAGAGCTGAGTTTCGCCGTGCTGGCCGAGCCGGCGCTGTTTTTCGGCTTTCTCGTCACGGCTCGGCTGTCGCACTCGCTCAGCCTGTCGCAGATGTTGGGCGAGTCTTTCGATCAGCATTGGCAAACGGGCGGAGCATCGCTGGTGCTGGTGCTGGTGAGCTGGTTTATCGTGCTGCTAGCGGAAAACTCGCGGATTCCCTTCGACGATCCGAACACGCACCTCGAACTGACCATGATTCACGAAGTGATGGTGCTCGACCACAGCGGCCCGGCGCTGGGCATGATCCTGTACGGAGCGGCGGTCAAGTTGTTCCTGTTCTGCGCTCTGATCGTGCAGTTGTTGCTGCCGTTCGATACCGGGTACGCCCTGCTCAACTGGCTCTGCTTTCTGGGCGGAACGGCGGTCCTGGCGGTCTTCATTGGCACGATTGAGTCAACGATGGCCCGGTTGCGGATGACGGAAGTACCGCGGTTGTTGATTACCGCTTGCGTGCTTTCGGCCTTTGGAATCATTCTTTTGCCTCGCTAACGATGTTATCGCTGACCACGCTGCTCGAACTCGTGTTGTTGCTGAACTTTTTCATCCTCGGCGCCAGCCGTCTGCGGACCGTCGTGAACCTGGTGGCGGTGCAAGGCATGCTGCTGGGTGCGGCCCCGTTCTGGCTGGGGCACGGCTGGCGCGCGGCGCCGTTGGCGCTGGGCACGATGGCGGTCAAGGGCGTGCTGATCCCGCGGCTGCTGCTCTACGCCATGCGTGACATGACGATCGGTCACGAGGTGCGGCCGGCCGGCGGCTTTATTGCTTCGCTGCTGTTGGGGGCCGCCGGCGCGGCGTTCGCCCTCTGGTTCGGCGGTACGCTGCCGTTGCGAGAGAACGAATTCAGCCAGTTGATCGTCCCCGCTTCGCTGGCGACGACGTTCGCCGGCTTTTTGATGATGATGACGCGGGCCAGGACGATCTCCCAGAGCCTGGGCTATCTGGTGCTGGAAAACGGCGTGTACATCTTCAGCTTGCTGCTCGTCGAAGCCGTGCCGGCGCTCGTGGAGACCGGCGTGCTGTTGGACTTGATCGTGGCCGTGTTCGTGATGGGAATCATCATCCAAAACATCAATCGCCAGCTCGACCCGGTCGCGCTGCAACACTTGTCGGCGCTGAAGGACTGAACGATGGCGGCTTATCTTGTTCTGGCGCCCGCCGTGGCGGCACTGCTCGCACTGGCGGCGCCGTCCAACCGTTGGCGCCCCTGGCTGCTGCCAATCGGTTCCGCAGTGCACCTGGCGCTGACCGCCGCGGTCGTTCGTTCGCCCGCCGCCATTTCTGCGTGGGACGGCTGGCTTGCGCTCGATGCGCCCGGCAAGGTCTTTCTGCTGGCGACCAGCACGCTGCACTTTCTGTGCATGCTCTATGCGCCCGGCTACCTGGCGTTGCGGCCCGAGCGCCCTAACCGGGTGCTGTGCGCTTGCCTGCTGGCCTCGCTGTCAATGATGACCCTGGTCATTCTTTCGCAGCATCTGGGCTTGATGTGGGTGGCCGTGGAAGCGACGACTTTGACGACGGCGCCGAGCATCTACTTCAACCATAACGCGCGCTCGCTGGAGGCCACCTGGAAGTATCTGCTGCTTTGTTCGGTGGGCATTGCGCTGGCGCTGCTGGGATCATTCTTTCTGGCTTACTCGGCGATTTACGCAGGCTTGGAGCCGACGCTGTCGTTCGAGGGCTTGCTGGCGCATGCGCCGGAACTGTCCCGCCCCTGGCTGCACGCGGCGTTCATTTTGTTGCTGGTCGGCTACGGCACGAAGATGGGCCTCGCGCCGATGCATGCCTGGAAGCCCGACGCTTACGGCGAAGCCCCTGGCTTGGTTGGCGCCCTGCTGGCCGGAGGCGTGACAAGTTGCGTGTTCTTTGCGTTGCTGCGAATTCATCAGATTGCGGTGCGCGGCGGCGACGGTCCGTTCGCCTCGCGGGCGATGATCTTTTTCGGCCTGCTGTCGATGGCCGCTGCCGCTGCGTTCATGGTCCGGCAACGCGACTTTAAACGGCTGCTGGCTTATTCCAGCGTCGAGCACATGGGCATCCTGGCGTTCGGCGCCGGCATTGGGGGCGCCGCGATGTACGGCGTGTTGCTGCACGTAATCAACAATGCCCTGACCAAGGGCGCGCTCTTCCTGTCGGCGGGCAACATCCATCGGGCCTACGGCAGCAAGTTGACCGACAACGTGCAGGGGGCGATGCGAGCCCTGCCGCTCTCCGGTCCGCTGTTCTTTCTGGGCTTTCTGGCGGGTTGCGGCTCGCCGCCGTTCGGGACGTTCGTCAGTGAGTTCTCGATCATCACGGCCGCATTTCGCCAGCGGCATTTTGCCGCCGCAACCCTGTTCCTGGCGGCGCTGTTGGCCGTGTTCTTCGGCATGGGGGCCGTGGTGACGACCGTGACGATGGGCCGGCCTTCTGCCGCCGGCGTCAAGGCCGCGTTCCCTGACGGCTTGCGGACCGGCGCTCCGATCCTCGCTTTGATCGGCCTGGCGTTTTTGCTGGGCGTTTACATACCTCCCGTGTTGAGCGACGTCTTGAAGGAGGCGGTTGTCGCCCTGAATGCAAACGTGGCGCGACGGTAACCCGCGCCGCTTGAACCATGTCCGCCGGATATCGCCGACGCTCGGTTCGGCGAAGGCCCGCGCCGGCCGGCGCGGGCGGTCTGCGCTTTAAAAGCGTAATTTTATGAAACCTTGCGAAATATTAACTTTCTAGCCACTGGCGAACATAGCGGGAGAGCGAAAATAATGTTCGAATTGGCGATCCGTGAACCTTCTGCAGCGCGCATGCCTGTGGTCGGTAGCGGGCGTCTTTCCAGCGCCTGACGGAATCGCGATCGGCGGCTCGACGAGCCGGAAACGATCGCATTTCGGCCTCCGAGCGGACGCTGCCAGGCGTCCGCGGCGCTGGACGAGCCGCCCGGAACCGCGTCGCCGTTCTACCCTAAGGAGTCGCCATGCACGACGGTTTGCTGCTGCAGTTCTGGGAGAACTTTCGACACAATTTGTTCAAGCCGCTGTTGCTGTTCTTCTACATGGGCTTCTCGGTCCCGCTGCTGCGGGTGCCATTTGACTTTCCGCACGTAATCTACCAGGGGCTGACCATCTATCTGTTGGTTTCCATTGGCTGGCATGGCGGCGAAGAATTGGCCGCGCTCGACGCCCATGATCTGGCGCAAGCGGGCGGGTTCATGGTCATCGGCTTCTGCACGAACTTCATCATCGGCGTCGCCGCCTACTACCTGATGCGCACGACGACCAACTTGCGCCGCATCGACGCGGCCACGGTGGCCGGCTATTACGGTTCCGATTCCGCCGGCACGTTCGTGACTTGCGTCGGGGTGCTGCTCGCCTCGGGCATCGCCTACGCCCCGTACATGCCCGTGATGCTGGCCGTGATGGAGATTCCCGGCTGCCTGGTGGCCTTGTTCCTTGTCTCTCGACTGCGGGAGCAGGGACTCGACGCCTTGGGCAATGCGTACGATGAACCGGGTTACGATCCGAGTTCCGCGGCGACGAGTTCAGCTCCGGCTGGCGGAGAGAATGACGCCGGCGGCGGTCAGCGTGCGGCTTCGGACCGCAAGCGAATGCTCAACTGGCGGTTGATGCACGAGGTGTTTTTGAATCCGGGCCTGTTCCTGCTATTCGGCGGGATCGTGATCGGTTTTGTCAGCGAGTTGCAACGCAAACACGAAGACGTGGCCGTGCTGGAACTGGACGTGCAAGGCGACGTCCACTCGATCACCGTCGCCACCGATGGCGAGAAGCTGCCGGCTCTGGACGACGAGGAGAGTGCGGATCCGCCGGCGGAAGTGGTGCCTGCGTCTCGCTCCTCGGAGTCGCCGGATGGCGAAACCGGGAAGGTCGCGCACGCAAGCCGCGATAAGCGGCCGTCGATCTTCGTGCTGCCGCTGCAAAAGGCGCACGACGTGGCCAAAAAGGTCGAGCCCAAGCGAAAGGATCCGATGAGCCAGTTGGATCTGATGTACGTCGATTTGTTCCAAGGCGCGTTGTGCCTGTTTTTGCTGGAAATGGGGATGACGGCGTGCCGTCGGCTGCGCGACCTGAAAAGCGGCGGCTGGCAGTTCATTGCGTTCGGAGTGGTGGCGCCGAACGTGTTCGCCACGTTCGGCATGGGAGTGGCCCACTTGTACAGTTGGCTGCTCCACGAGCCGTTTGACCAGGGCACTTACGTGCTGTTTGCGGTGCTGTGCGCCGCCGCCTCGTATATCGCCGTGCCCGCGGTGCAGCGGATGGCCATCCCTGAGGCGAGCCCGACGTTGCCGCTGGCGGCCTCGCTGGGACTGACCTTTTCGTATAACGTAACGATTGGCATTCCCACCTACATCGTGATTTCGGACTTGATTTTGCAGAAGTTTCCGGTGGCCGCCGGCGCTTAGCGTGCGGCCGGCGTCAAACGCTCGAGGGTTGGACTCCTTCGCGTGAAAGCAGGCGCGAAGTGCGACAGAAATAAAAGATGGCGCGCCAAAACAATAGGCTGCTTGCACGATGATTGCGGGAGATTACGCCAGACTATGCAATTAAGCGTTCGCGAGGTGGCTCGGTTGATGCGCGTGCCTGAACGGACGGTGCAGCGTTGGGTCCGCCAAGAGCAACTGCCTGCCCATCACGTCGGCGGACAATTGCGATTTAATCGCGTCGAGCTGCTGGAGTGGGCCACAGCGCACAAGCTGCCTGCCCCGGCCGAGTTGCTCGGCGAACCGGAGATTTCCGAAGAGGCGGGACTGCTGATTGCGGCCTTGCACGCCGGCGGCGTGCTGTACGACATGCCGGGCGACGACCGGCGATCGGCGCTGGCTGCGGTCGTGGAGCGGATGCCGCTGCCGGAACGCTTCGATCGAGGCAAGCTGCTGGAGTTGTTTCTCTCACGCGAGTCGCTCGGCTCGACGGGAGTTGGCGACGGGATTGCCATTCCGCACCCACGGTATCCGGTCGTATTGCCGGTCCGCGCGGCGACGGCGACGCTCTGCTTTCTGCGGCGGCCCATCGACTTCCAGGCGCCCGACTCCCGACCGGTCGACACCTTGTTCGTGCTGGTGTCGCCCACCGTTCGCAGTCATCTGAAACTGCTCTCGCAGTTGGCGGCAGCGCTGCGCGACGAGGGCTTTCGCGCCGCCGTTCGCCGCCGAGCCGCTCCGGACGTTCTATTGAACGAGCTGAGGCGCGTACAGTCGAGCGGGGGAAGCCTGCTGCACGACTCCGCATCCAAGGATCGCCAGGTCAACTGAGGAGACTCGAATATGTACCCGACACGCCTGCCATCCCTGGCCGCGCCATTGCCAGCCTCGCTCCTGTTGCGGAGAGCGCGGCCTGAAGTTGCCGACGGCATGCCAGGCAAACGGAGAAACGGTTGATGGCTGCTCAGGTTTTAGCGCCTCTACGGCAGGGCGAGGCGCTCGCCGTCGGCGATGTCATGCCGACGGATATTTTCGAGTTTCGAGAAAGCGTCATCGGCGCCGTGCGCAGCGGCCAGTCGCTGGCTGCGCTGTTCGGGCAACCGCTGGGCGACCAGCGCGTACGGTTGTGGGCCGTGCTGGCTGATCGCGGTAGCGGCGAGTTGACGTTATGCACTGCTGAGCCGGGAGACCATTACCCGGCGCTCACGCCCGATTGCCCGCCCGCCCACTGGTTCGAGCGGGAGATTGCCGAGCAGTGGGGGATCGTGCCGGAAGGGCATCCTTGGTTCAAGCCCATTCGCTTTCACCGCTCGTACCGTCGGCAGTACGACGCCTGGTCGCGCACCGCCGGCGACGCACTTTTGCCTTCAGTAACCGACTTTTTTCAGGTCGCGGGCGCAGGCGTGCATGAGGTGGCGGTGGGCCCCGTGCATGCCGGCGTAATTGAACCCGGACATTTTCGCTTTCAGTGCCATGGCGAGCACGTGTTCCATCTCGAAATCTCGCTCGGCTACCAGCATCGGGGCATCGAGCGAGCGCTGGTTGGCGGACCGAACGCGCGGACGATCCATTACATGGAAACACTGGCCGGCGACACGTCCGTCGGCCATGCCACGGCCTACTGTCAGGCGCTCGAAGCGCTCGCCGGGTGCGAGCCGCCGCTCAAAGCTGAAGCGCTTCGCGGCATCGGTTTGGAGTTGGAGCGGTTGGCGTGCCACACGGGCGATCTTGGCGCGCTGGCCAGCGACGTCGGCTATTTGCCGACCGCGTCATTCAACGGCCGGCTGCGCGGCGAGTTCCTCAATGCCACGGCGCTGCTCTGCGGCAGCCGGTTCGGGCGCGGGCTGGTGCGGCCCGGAGGCGTCGGCTTCGATCTCGATGCCGGACGCATTCAGACGCTTTGCGAGCGGCTCGAAACGGCGCTCGAGGAGACCAACGGTTCGAACGACCTGCTCTGGAGATCGCTGTCGGTGCAAGCTCGGTTCGAGGGGACTGGGATTGTTTCCGAACAGGAGTGCCGAGAGCTGGGATTGGTCGGTCCCGCGGCGCGAGCGTGCGGCTTTGATCGCGACGTGCGGCAAGATTTTCCACAGGGCGTGTTCCGCTTCAGCCAGCTTCCCGTTTCGACGTGCGCCAGCGGCGACGTTTTCGCCCGGGCCTATGTGCGCGGCATGGAAATCCAGCGGTCCGGCGCCTTCGTGCTGGAACAACTGCGCACGCTGCCCGGCGGGCCGACGCGAGTTCCTCTGCAGCCGCTCGCGCCGAATTCGGTCGCGGTTTCGCTGGTAGAAGGCTGGCGCGGCGAGATCTGTCATGTGGCGATCACCGACGCCGACGGTCGCCTGGCCTGTTACAAGGTCGTTGATCCCTCGTTTCACAATTGGATCGGGCTCGCCATGGCGCTGCGGGATGAGCAGATCTCCGATTTTCCGCTCTGTAACAAAAGCTTTAACCTCTCCTATTGCGGTCACGACTTGTAAGCCATGTTGAGAATCCTCGCCGAGCGGCTGCGTCAGAAGCATCGCACCTCGACCTATCCTCAGACCGAGCCGCAACTGCCGGAGCGGTTTCGCGGCCTGCCCGTGCTCGACCCCGCCAAGTGCAAGGAAGGCTGCCGCTCATGCGTCGACGCATGTCCGACCGGCGCCATCGTGCAAGACGGCGCCGGCATGCAAATCGACTTGGGCAAATGCCTGTTCTGCACCGATTGCAGCGAAGCGTGCGAGCCCGGCGCCTTACAGTACTCCAATGAATATCGCCTGGCCGTTCGCGAGCGCAAGGACTTGCTGATGCAGGGGCAGGGGCTGCAATTGGCTCGCGCTCTGGACGATCGCGCACGCCGGCTGTTCGGCCGCTCGCTCAAACTGCGGCAGGTGAGCGCAGGCGGCTGCAACGCCTGCGAGGCCGACGTCAACGTGCTGACGACGCTGGTCTTCGACCTGGGCCGCTTTGGCATCGACTTCGTCGCCTCGCCCCGGCACGCAGACGGGCTGCTGATTACCGGGCCGGTGACGGAAAACATGAAGTACGCATTGCAGCAGACGTACGAAGCCGTACCGGCGCCGAAGCTGGTTATCGCCGTCGGCGCTTGCGCGATTTCGGGCGGTCCCTACATCGACCATCCGGAGGTTCACAACGGCGCGGACGCGGTCGTGCCCGTCGACCTCTATGTTCCCGGTTGTCCGCCGCACCCTTGGACCATTCTTGACGGATTGTTGCGTCTGCTCGGCCGCTTGGACGGCCCGACGGCGTGAAACGCGCCTCAAGCAGCGTAGCAATCGGATTGGCCGCGCCGCGGTCATTGATTCTCGAACGAGATCCTCCGCACGCTGCCAGAAAATCGCCGGCCATCGGCTCCGACGCCGATCTGAACCGTCACGGGGCGGCGGATATCGGGGGCGAAAGGACAGATGGCGGCGGCCACGCGCCGTTGATCCAGTTCGATGACGATCGAATGATCCGCCGGCAAGTATTCGATTTCGACGTGGCGCCATTCGAGGCGCCTGGCGGGAGTCATCTGATAGTTCAATGCGTACCTTTTGCTGTTGTCGTCAAGATCGACAAACTCGACGAACAGCTTGTCGGCGTCATCCACGCGGATGCAAAGCGGGCCGCGGACTTGCTGGCCGCCGCCGATCTGTAGCAGGGGCCCCGCAGCATCAGGGGCGGCGCATTTGAATTCGAGCGAGAGCCTCCAGGGCGCCGAGAGATTGAACGCGTCGGAAAGACGAAAGTTCCGTTGTTCCTGTGCGCAATCGATTTCCTCAGGATAACGGAATCCATTCACGCGGCCTTCCAGCCAGCGGCGCGCGCGGTTGGCGAAAGCGGGGTCTGCATTCATTTCCGTCAACTGCCGGCCGACTTTGACGCGATCCGCTTCAGCCAGGTCGTCCTGCGCCATGCGCAGCCAATACGCCGCCCGTAATTGAAACCCGATCTTGGCATCGCCGGAACATTCCGCTGCCAGCGCCCGCCAGGCGGCCGCCAGGTTTTGCCGCGAGCCGGCGTCGGTCGGAGCGGCCAGATCTTGCTGCGCAAGCTGCTTGAGCGTGGCGTCGCTCCCGCGCGCCAGGCGTTTCAGGCCGCCTTGCCAGTCGGACTTGTAAAGGCATTGGAATGAACCGATCGCCAGGTTCGCCTGTGGATCGGCGGGATCGCTCTGAAGGGTCGCCCGCTGGTCGCCAAGCGCATCGTACTCTCGCGCCAACTCCGCCAGTTCCTTGCTTCGCAAGCGAACTTGCTCATTGCGATCACGGTCCTTGAGCGTCCGCGCCGCAGCGGCGGCGAGTTGGGCGATGCGCTCCGCTGTGGGATAGTCGTCCGCCTCGGCTGCCTCGGCAATCAGGTCAAGCGCCGCGTCAACGAGGGCGGACTTTTGCTGGGGCGACTCCTGGACCTCGTTGATGCGAGTCAACGCCTCTGCTTTCAAGGCGGTTGGCTCTGCTTCGAATCGCTCGGCCAGTCGCCGAATCGCGGTCGCCGCCTCGGCATAGTCCCCGGCCTCGGCGGCAGCGTCAAACGCTTCGTGCAGCAGCACATAGCGCAGCGGCACATTGACGTCAGACTGTTGCGCTTGCTCGCGCAGGCGCCGAGCCAGCTTGAGCTTGCTGTCGGGCCCGTTGGCTTGGGCTCGCAAGTTCTCCATCTGCTCGCGGAGCGCTTGCGTAGCGGACTTGAGCGCCGCGTCGTCTGGCACGGGCTCGCGCTTAACGGGCGCCGTTGCATTTGGTTCAGCGGCGATATCGCTGCGGGCGTTTTTGCCATGGCCGTTGGGCATTTCGATCGGCCCGTTGGGCTTTTCGACAGTCGACTTGTCAGCCACGGGTTTGTCTTCGAACTCAACCGGCGGCGCGGGAGGGACTTTCGGCGAGGCGGTTTTGACCCGTGCAGGCGCCACGGCAGGTTCAGGCGGCGCGTCTTCAGTGGTCGTCGGATCGTCCGGATGGTTAGACTCTTTAGGGGACGGCGGGCGTTCAGGGGCTTCCGGCGCCGTAGTTTCTGGTTGCTGCGGCGGCTGCACGTCATGTTTGTCCGGCGCCGGGACATCGACGGCGATTTGCGCGTCGCCGGGCGTTCTCAGCAAAAACGCTCCCGTGAGCACGATTGCCAGGACGGTCGCCGCGATCGCCAGTATGGCCGCCTGACGGCTTAAGCGGGCGTGTAGCGGCCCAGAAGATTGCGTATCGGCCGAGACGTCAGCGGCTCTCGTCTGCGCGGACGGATGCTGCGCTCGGAGTTCCTCGTCGTAGGCGGCCTTCCGGCGTTTGTCCAGCAAGCACAATTTGGCGGCGGCCAACTCGTTGAGCAACTTTTGCGAAAGCGCCGAGTGCTTGCCTGTCTTGTGTCTTTGAACATGAGACATCTGCCGATCGGCTGCTTCTTCGATGACGTCGGGGTCGTCCTCGAACAGCCCGATACCGAGCAGCCGGTAGTGATGCGGAGGCTGCTCCGCCTGGGGAATTCCCAGCCATCTGCGGTAGGGATCAAACACTTCAGACACGCGGCAAATCCCCTCGTTCCAGGCGCTTTACGTTCAGCAGCCCGGTTTTTTTCTGGATATCGCGAGGACCGGTCGGATCAACGCGGCACGTTATTGTCGATTGGCCCAGTCGGCTCCTCGCTGCGACCAGGTTTCCGTGTCGCGAACGTTCAAGCTCAGTCTGAGAACCGGCCTCATTTGTGATTATCCCGCAAGCCGCCAGGGGCGACAACCGCGGCCGAGACTCGACGCGGAGGCCGCATTCCCAGTGGGCGAGCTTTGCGGACCGAGAGGCCCGTCTGGCTGCCGCCACCGATGACAGCACGTGACGCAACAGTCGTTGCTTATGGGCATTGGCATTGCGCTTGCCCGTTTTGCGCTTTCCCGATTTAATGCGGGTTCTCGGGCGAGAAGGATCGATTTTGGCTTACGGAGAAGCATGAGATGCTTGGGCGATTGTTCGCCGGCATGGCCGGATTTGCGCGAAAAAAAGGCGTCAAACAGAATCGAGTTGCGTCGCGTCGTTCATCGACGCGCCCGGGCCCGCAACGATTTCCGTGGCAAGGCATCGAATGTCTCGAACAGCGAATTGCGCTGACCGCCGACACGTTCGTCACCATCTACACCACCTACGGGGCGTTCCAGGTTGAACTGTTCAACTCGGCTGCTCCGCAAACGGTGGCCAATTTCCTGCATTACGTCAACACGAACGCGTATAACGACTCAATCTTTCACCGTTCGGTCCCTGGCTTTGTGTTGCAGGGCGGCGCCTACACGTCGTCCAGCACCGCCTATTCCGGCACGTCGCAGTTTACCGCGATTACGACCAACGGAGCCGTGCCAAGCGAAGCAGGCATTCGGAACACGGTTGGCACGCTGGCGATGGCCCTCTCAAGCGGGCCGAATAGCGGCACGGATCAGTGGTTCATTAATCTGGCGGATAACCCGATGCTCGACGATTCGAGCGACGGCGGGCCGTTCACCGTGTTCGGCAAGGTGCTGGGCGACGGTATGCAGATTGTCGACCAGATGGCCAACCTGCCGACGCAGAACGCCGGCGGCGCTTTTGCCAATCTGCCAGTGGATACGAGCCGGGGGAACCTGCTGGCCGAGATTACTTCGGTCGTAGTTGACGGCAGCATTTCCGGCCAGGTGTTCAACGATTTGAACTCTGACGGCGCCGCGGACAACGGCGAAGTCGGCATTGCCAACCAGACGGTGTATATCGATCTCAACAACAACGGCGTCTTGGATTCCGGCGAACTTACGGCGATCACCGACTCCGGCGGAAACTATCTGTTCCAGGGAATCACGCCCAACACGTACGTCGTGCGCCAGGATCTGGCAGGCAATCATGGCGTGAGCCAGACCTCGCCGGCCACAGGTTATGGCACGGCGACCGTGGTTACGAACACAACCGTCGCCGGTCCCAATTTCGGCAATATTCGGTTCAGCCCGATCACGCCGTTGCCCGTTACCACGACTTCCCCGCCGACTTCCAGCGATATCAACACGATATACATTGAGGCGGTGTATCACTCGTTAGTAGGACACGATGCGGATGCGGCCAGTCTTTCCTATTGGCAGACTCAGATGAGCAAGGGGACGACGCGAGACGCCGTCGCTCGGGGCATCTGGGACTCGCCCGAACATCGTGGACTGGAAATCGATCAGTACTACCAGACGTTCCTGGGCCGGGCTGCGGACCCGGGCGGCAAGGCCTATTGGCTCAACGCCTTTTCCAGTTGGGCCACCGAACCGCTGGTCGTCGCCACGTTCTTGATGTCGTCCGAGTTTCAGACGCTACACGCGTCCGACGCCGAATATCTGACGGCGCTTTATGCAGACATCCTTAATCGGGCGCCGGACGATACCGGCCTGGCGGCCTGGCAAGCCGCACTGCAAAACGGCACGCTGTCGCGCGCCGACGCGGCTACGGCCTTCGTCAACTCCAGCGAAGCCCACCGCCAGATCATCGACGGGTTTTACGCTGACTTCTTGCAACGCACCGGTTCGAAGCAGCGGGATAACCTGGTCAACGAACTGGATGGCGGCTCGTCGACGGTCGAGGATGCCGGCGTCGGCATCCTCGCGTCGGACGAGTACTATTCCCGAG
>DASZUP010000282.1:0-3414 GCA_035547635.1 Pirellulales bacterium | reverse complement strand
TGCGCATGGGGGAGGTTGTGGGTGAAACTGACGCTCGTGGAGAGCGCGCGACCGGCAAACCGTATACGCCTCAAAACGTTTTGGCCACAATCTACCACGTCCTCGGCATTGATCCCGCCAGAACGTTCCTTGACTATCAGGGCCGACCTATCCACTTGTTGGATGACCGTGAGAGAATCCAAGAACTAATCTGACCATCCAGTGTCGGACAGTTAGATGTTGGAAACTCAGACGCCCACCGTTTAGAGCCTATCCGAAAACCGGCGGGGTGCCATGCCTTCGCTGGCGCCAGCCAGCGTAGGCATGCCGAAATACCGCCAAGCGCATGCTTACCCGCTTGCTGCGCATGCTTACCCGCTTGCTGCGCAAGCGTGAAAGCATGGCACCCGTTTTGGGACCATGGCCGGTTTTCGGATAGGTTCTTAGCGAGACGGGACCGGCTGTGCGGCGCCGAGCGGAAAACTGGCTGCACGCCGGAAGCGCGCATCGAAATCATGCCGATTTCAAATTCTGTGCATTCTCTGATTGCATCGCCGGCCGGGATAGGATGGGCGTCTTTGATTTCTTAGAACCGGCCGCCTGGCGCCGCGCGGCGCCAGGCGGTTGAGATCATTTGCTCTTCAACTCGAAGTTGAAGTCGCTTCCGCCCCCTTCCGGTACGTCGGCCGTCAACTGCGACATGGCGAGCATCGAGTACCTTTGAGGCAGTTGCTCGACGGCCTGAACCATCGCGGGCATCTCGCCCTCGGCCAGCGACGAACCGTCGGGCTTGACCATGCGGCTGATGGTTACTTTGCAAGAGCCTTTGAGAAGCGCGGCGCGGTCCTGGGGCGCTTGGAGCTGATACGTGCCGTCGTCTTTGGTCGTGGCAAAGAAGGTCGCAGGCGGATCGGAAGATATGAACACGACGTTCGCGCCAGCGAGCGGGTTGCCGTCGAGAGTGACCTTTCCCGTGACCGGTAACGTCTGCACCTTTGGCACGGCAGCCGTCTGACTGCAGCCGCACAGTGCCGCGCAAACGACCAGTGCCGCGCAAACGACCGGTGCCGCGCAAACAACCCGCGCGAAGCGCAGCTCCACGAAACTCAACAACGTCAATCGCACAAGTTGCCTCCGGTTACTTTCGTGGGAGTCGAACGCAAATACCGCCGAACGCACGTGCCGCCGCTCAAGGCGCGGCGCCGCCGAAGTCGCCGATGGCAGCGCCGTCCGCCATGCTGGTCAGGAAGCCCAGGACGACGAGATTGGTCGTTTCGGGAATGAAGCGCACCGAACCGTCGGCCATGCAAGCCTGCAGGCCGGCCGGGTGCAAACTGCCCGCCGAGCCCCAGGTGCCGTTGCGGCCGACCTCAGGTTGCGCCGTAAGGGCCCAAGAAAGCGGTCCCCAGCAGTTAATCGGGCTCGTGCATAGGGTGCACTGGGAAAACGGCCAGTTGCCCAGCCGATCGTAGAGCGTGACGCCGCACATCACCCAGCCGCGATAGCCCCAGGAGTTGCCGTTGCCGTTCCAAACGCGGCGCGTGGTTTCCAAGAACGCGGCCGTATTGCTCAGGCCGTCCTGAATGTCTCCCGGCTTGCAATTGCTGTTGACCCCCGACATTGCGCGGTACTTTTTATAGTTCTGAGCCATGTAGCCAGACCAGTATTTCATCCCCCAGGCGTAATCGTAGAGCGGCGTGGTCGAGAAGTCATAGTTCACGCGCGGGCAATCGTACGCGGTCGTCGCGGAAATGCCGTACGCGCCGGTTGTGTTGACGTATGCCGAGCCATCATCGCTGGGGCAGAGAAACAGCGGCACTTGCAAGGCCATCAGCGGCCCGTTGCCGTTGGTCGCCGGGTCGCCCATTGCCAGCGGCAGCGCGGCGGGGCCGCCGCCGTTCAGGCAAGCGCTGTAGCACCCGTTCTGGTTGAGCCGCCCATAGATCGCCTGCTGTTCCAAATACGGCAACATCAAAGCGAAGCCATGTTTGTTCATGGTCAGCTGAGCCGGATCAGTGTACATGATGCCCGAAGTCGTGTTGCCGTACCAACCCTGGTTGATCCCCGACGACGGATAGACGCCGAGCATCTCCTGGTAGTTTGCCGCCCCCAGGCCGATTTGTTTGAGCTGGTTCGCACATTGCGAGCGCCGCGCGGCTTCGCGCGCCGCTTGGACGGCGGGCAACAACAAGGCGATTAAGATGCCGATGATCGCGATCACGACCAGCAGTTCGACCAAGGTAAAGCCCCGCGAAGCGCCCCGGCGAATGAAAGAACGCATGAGTCAGTCTCCGGTACTGAACGAACGAAACGCACACCGGCGCAGGCAGAATCCTGCGTCAAGAATCAAAGAATGCTTCCGACTCGGAAGAAGAAAATGAAGGAGTGAACCCTTGCCGCAAGCGGCGGACGCGAATAGCAAGCGGCCATACATGGCCCAATCTCCTCCAGCGAATGCCGGATGGTGAACGGCGACTTCCCGCGCTTCGGACGAACGCCCAAGCCGGACCGCCTGCTACTACTCTTCCGCCACGCGGATTGTAAAGCCGCCAATGTCCATTTGCAATAAATTTATGTTATTTTGTTTAAAAATAAGCCAGAATCCCAGCCATACATGCCCGGCATTTCAATCGGATTCCCGCTTCTGACCGACCGTCGCAGGGGGCGCGTCGCACAACGGCGCAACAAGGCCTCGGCGGAGGGAAGTCTGGTTGAACTCAGCCCCGCTTCTCGTTCAGATCGCCGGCGCCATGAACGCCGGGCGGCGCCGGTCCCGACTGCGACTCAATCGCCGCAAAGAGAAGGCTAATGACGCCGAAGCAGGGCGACCTTGAGCCCGGTCCGCCGAGCCCGTGCGGAGCGAAGCACGGTCGCCTTAGAAAAGACGCCCACAGTTTAGCGCGACGCGACGACCTGTGCGGCGCCGAGCGGAAAGCTCGCTCCGCACCCGCAGCAGGCATCGAAAGAATGTCGATTGCAATTCTGCACTTTGTCTGGTCGCGTCGCCGACGGTATAAGGATGGGTGTCGTTGATTTCTTTTGATTTCTCGTTCGCGGCCGCTTCTCCGACGATCAGCCGCAGCTCGGTCATCGCGCCGGCTTCGGCGGCCGCTTGAGCGTCGGCCGCCGCCGCAGCCTGGGCGTTCAGAATCCGAACTCACCATCACCAATGGCCAGTTCCTTTGGAACAACCGAGTAATGAAGTGGCAGCAACGTGGAACGATCAACATTCAAGTACAGCGCCAATCTATCGAGTTCCTCGATAGACATCTCCGGCACATGCTTGTTGAACGTGAACCGCAGACCGTTGGTCAACACTTCAATTGCGAACACTTCATCGCCGCCTAGTTCGTAGACGATCAGCCCTTCCAACGCAATCCCCGATGCGGTTTGAAATTCGGCATGAATCAAGAGCGAGTTGGCCGCGGCTAGCGC
>DASZUP010000281.1:0-4941 GCA_035547635.1 Pirellulales bacterium | reverse complement strand
CAACGTCGATCTTGTAGGGGATCCGGCGGAGAAAGGCGTCGTCGACCAGGTCTCGCGGCTCGAGATTCGTGGAGAACACGATCAACTGATCGAACGGCACCTGTATTTTCTTGCCGTTGGGGAGATTGAGGAAGTCGAACCGCTTTTCCAGCGGCACGATCCAGCGATTCAGAAGCTCGTCCGTGCTCATCCGCTGGCGGCCGAAGTCGTCGATGACCAGCGTGCCGCAATTGCTCTTCAACTGCAGCGGCGCCTCGCTGATGCCGGTGGACGTGTTGAGCGTGACTTCCAGCGAGCCCATCGTCAATTCGCCGCCGACGATAATCGTCGGCCGGCGAATGCGCACCCAACGCTTGTCGACCCGGCTTTCGAGCAAGCCGTCGCTCTGCTCAAGCGGCGCCTCTTCATGGTTGCTCGGATCGAACAATCGCAAGATCTCGCCGTCGATGCCGATGGCGCGCGGGATCCAGATGTAGTCGCCGAAGGCCCGGGTAACTCGTTCGGCGATGCTCGACTTTCCATTGCCCGGCGCGCCGTAGAGGAACAAGCCGCGCCCCGAGTTGATGGCCGGCCCCAGACGCCGCATCATGCGCTTGCTGAGCAGCAGGTCCGCAAAAGCCCGCTCCAGGTCCTCGGCGGACGGATGCTGGTCGGCGAGCGATTGAGCCGAAACGCTGGCGACGTAGTCTCTGAGCGAAACCGGCGCCGCGCCGAAGTAGGTGCAGTGTTCGGAATACCTGCGAGCCCGCTCCCGTCCCATGTCGGTAAGCTGATACTCATAGTCGTTCATCGCCGCAGCGCCGCGATAGACGACGAGCTGGTCATTCTTGATCTGTCGCAGCCGCTCCTCGACCAGCTTGAACGGCAGCTTGACCTGGTCGGCGATCGCCCGGCCCGTCGTGTTGCCGATCGATAGCAAGTACTTGAGGATCAACTCCTCGATCAACCCCTCGGTCAAGTCGGCCTCGCGCAGCGACGTTGGCTCGTAGGGAACGAAAGCGCTTTCCGCGGCGTTACGCTCCGCGCCGCCAGCGGGCGCCTTGGTTGAGACCAGCTTTTTGACCCGGCCGAGAAGTTCGTCGAGTTTTTTGTCTTTGTCGTGAGGAGAATCCTCGGCGTCTTCCGCTGCCACGACTTCCGCCGCGACCGCTTCGTCCGTTTCCACCGGGGCGCCGGGTGCGTCATGATCGGGAGCCGTAGCCGCCAGCGACGCCCACGCGCTGTCGGAAGCCGCCGGGTCGCCGCGGCCGGCTAAGCGCGCCAGAAGGTTGTCCTGAGAAAGGTCGGGCATCGTTCCCGTCTCTCCCGCCACAGGGTTGGAGAAGAAGTTGGTTGCTCTTGTCCTTCGCAGCACTCGGGCCGCCCGGCGCTTGGAGAATTCCTTCGCCCAGGGGCGGCCGTCTTTTTCGCCGCGATAAGTTTCGATCCGGTTGCGACTTGTAGCATCGTCAACCCAGGGCGGCGGCTTTTGCGGACATGGGCGCCTGATTCGGCCGGCCTGTTCCGCCGCGCTAGGGCAAACCCGAGCGCTACAAGTGCATCCGAACTCTACCTTTCCATTCAGCCGGGTCAAATCAATCTCGCACTTGCTGAGATTCTCACCAGCGATGCGCAGGCGGGCGGCATGTACCTCTACGCTGGCTTGACGCTTCTGTTGGTCGAGAGATAGACTAGTCTAAGACTGGTTTGAGATGTCCGGCAGATTCGCTCAAGAGACTAAAGAGGCCATGCAGACTTCCGGCAAAAACGTAGTGGGCGCTTACGAAGCCAAGACGCACTTTTCGGAACTTCTCGAACGGGTGGCCGACGGCGAAGAAATTACGATCACAAGGCACGGCACGCCCGTGGCCCGCTTGGCGCCTGTCAAGCCGGCAGCTACCGAAGAAAGCCGCCGCGAAGCGATCTTAGCGATGCGGGCGTTGGCCAGCCGCAATTGCCTGGAAGGGCTTTCGATTAAGGACCTGATTGCTGAAGGGCGAAAGTGAAGCCGGCGCTCATCATCGATTGCTCGATCACCATGGCGTGGTGTTTTGCCGATGAGTTTACGGCGGCCGTGCAAGAGGTTCAGGATCGCTTGGCGACCGAGGCGGCGCTCGTTCCCGCTCATTGGCCGCTCGAGGTGGCGAATGTGCTGGCCATGGCCGAAAGGCGAAATCGGATTTCGGCACTGGACGCAACGCAGTTCGTCAAGCTCCTGGGAGCCTTTGACATCCAGATCGACGAAGAATCGCCGTCGCGTGCGTTTGGCCACGTTTTGCCGCTGTGCCGCAGCCAATCTCTGACCAGCTACGATGTGGCGTATCTGGACCTTGCGTTGCGCAGTCAGTTGCCTATTGCCACCCTTGACGATGATCTCCGTCGCGCTGCGAGCGGTCTGGGGGTGGACTTGCTGGGCCGCTAATGCCCCCCCAGACAATCGGGCGGCGATCCGCTAAACTGAGCGGCGCTACGGCCCGTAGGTCAGGCTTTTCAACCTGGCCGGGCGTCAGGCTGGAAAGCCTGACCTTCCCACTGCTGGTAAAATCTTAGGGAACCTCGCATGAACTCAGGCACGCCCGCGCACGACGTTTTTGGAGCTCGCGACACGTTTGAATCTGGCGCCGGCAAGGTCGGCATCTACCGCTTGTCGAAGCTGGAAGACCGGGGCCTCTGCCGCGTGGCCGAACTGCCGTTTTCGATCCGCGTGTTGTTGGAGTCCGCCCTGCGACACTGCGACGGTTACGAGGTGACCGAGCAGAACGTCAAGGACCTGGCCGCCTGGAGTCCCACGGGCCTGTCTGAGGTGGAAGTCCCGTTTAAGCCGGCCCGCGTCGTGCTGCAGGACTTTACCGGAGTGCCCGCCGTGGTCGATCTGGCCGCAATGCGCAGCGCCATGCAGCGGCTCGGCGGCGACCCGAAGAAAATCAATCCGCTGATTCCCGTCGACCTGGTGATTGATCACTCGGTGCAGGTCGATCACTTCGCCGAAGCGGCGGCGCTGGATTACAACGTCGATATGGAGTTCCAGCGCAACGGGGAACGGTACGAGTTTCTGCGTTGGGGACAAAAGGCGTTCGACAATTTCCGCGTCGTCCCGCCGGCGGTCGGCATTGTCCATCAGGTCAACCTGGAGTACCTGGCCAAGGGAGTCTTTGTCCGCAACGATGCGGCCGGCCCCGTGGCTTTGCCGGATACGCTGGTCGGCACCGACAGCCACACGACCATGATTAATGGACTGGGCGTCGTCGGCTGGGGCGTGGGCGGCATCGAGGCCGAGGCGGTGATGCTCGGCCAGGCGCTGTTCATGTTGCTGCCCCAGGTAGTCGGCTTTGAATTGACCGGCCAGTTGAGCCCGGGCGCCACGGCGACCGATCTGGTGCTGACCGTTACGCAAATGCTCCGCAAGCACGGCGTGGTCGGCAAGTTTGTGGAGTTCTACGGGCCGGGCGTATCGCACATGCAACTGGCTGATCGGGCGACCATCAGCAACATGGCGCCGGAATACGGCGCCACCATCGGCTTTTTCCCCGTCGATGCCGAAACCATCAGCTTCCTCCGCCGGACTGGTCGTAGCGACGCCGAGGCGCAGTTGGTGGAACGTTACTGCAAGGAGCAGGGACTGTTCCGCACCGACGACACGCCGGCTCCCAAGTTCAGCAGCCAATTGTCGCTTGACCTGGGCACGGTGGAGCCCAGCCTCGCCGGGCCCAAGCGTCCGCAAGACCGCGTGACGCTGGCCGCCATGAAGCCGACCTTCGAGAAAGCGCTGCAAGCGCCGGTCAGCGAGCGCGGTTTCGCGCTCGACGCCGAGGCCCTCAAAAACAAGGGGACGGTTCGAAACAACGGCCAGAGTGCTGAGATCGGTCACGGCGCCGTGGTCATCGCCGCCATCACCAGTTGCACCAACACCAGCAACCCGGCCGTGATGCTGGGTGCAGGCTTGCTGGCTCGCAACGCGGTGGCCAAGGGCCTGAAGGTCAAGCCGTACGTCAAAACGAGCCTGGCCCCCGGATCGCGAGTCGTGACGGACTACCTGGAAAAGGCCGGTCTGGCGGACGACCTGAACGCACTCGGCTTTCAGACCGTCGGCTACGGCTGCACCACCTGCATCGGCAACAGCGGTCCGCTGCCCGAGCCGGTGGCCAATGCCATCACCGAAGGTTCGCTGGTGGCCTCGGCCGTGCTGTCGGGCAACCGGAACTTCGAAGGCCGCATTCATCAGTTGGTGAAGGCCAACTACCTGGCCAGCCCGCCGCTGGTCGTCGCATACGCCCTGGCCGGCACGACCGATATCGACCTGGTCAACGAGCCGCTGGGCGTCGGCAAGGACGGCCAGCCGGTTTATCTGCGGGACATTTGGCCTTCGCAGCAGGAAGTGGCGAAAGTCGTGGCTGAGTGCGTGCTGCCCGAGATGTTCCGGTCGCGCTACGACAACGTCTTCGACGCCAACGAGCGTTGGAACCAGATCAAGTTCAGCGGCGGCGACATCTACGATTGGAACGAGAAGAGCACCTACATCCAGGAGCCGCCGTTCCTGGTCGATCTGCCCGCGCAGCCGGAGCCCATCCAACCGCTCCACGGCGCTCGCGTATTGGCCGTGTTGGGCGATTCGATCACGACCGACCATATCTCTCCGGCCGGCTCAATCGCCGCGACGAGCCCCGCCGGCAAATATTTGCAGGCGCAGGGCGTCGAACCGCGCGATTTCAACAGCTACGGATCGCGCCGCGGCAACGATCGAGTCATGACCCGCGGCACGTTCGCCAACATTCGTATTCGCAATCAGCTGGCGCCGGGAACCGAAGGGGGCGTGACTCGCCATCTACCCGACGGCGAACTGATGAGCATCTACGACGCTTCCATCAAGTACAAGAGCGAAGGCGTGCCGTTGATTGTGCTGGCCGGCGCCGAATACGGCAGCGGCAGCAGCCGCGACTGGGCGGCCAAGGGAACGCAGTTGCT
>DASZUP010000280.1:0-7034 GCA_035547635.1 Pirellulales bacterium | reverse complement strand
CAGCTTTTCAGCCGACTGGTGCGGCTGCACGTAAATCTGGCTGGCGTACTGCACGACGTGGGCGTTGGTCAGAATCCGTTTGCCCGCAATCACGAACCCGCTGCCCGAAGCCTCGTGCGCCGCCGACTTGGTCCACGGCTGCGTGAAGTTGGGCGAGCGCTGGGTGACCGAAATTTTGACGACCGAATCGCGGACGGCATCGGCCGCATGCACGGGCGAAACCGCCAGAAGTGCCATTGCCGCCCACAGCGCCGCGCGTTCCATCGTTGCTTCTCCCCGGCATGATCAATGAAGTCCGAGCGCCTCTGGAGGGCGCTGCCGGGCCTATCATCGGCCGAGCGAGCCGCGCTGTCAAATCGCCTGAGCTCAATATGCCTCTTTGGCCTGTACGCCTTTGCGGTTCTGCTGGTAGAGATCCTTCAGTTTCTGCTCTTGCTGGCGGAGGACGTCGCTGTTGCCCATCTGCAAACCTTCCAGCAATTGCTGTTCGGCGGCCGGCTGCGAGGCCGGCGCCTGAGGCTTGGCCTGCTGTTGCGGCGCCGCCTGCTCTGCCGGCGGCGGGCCGAGTTCCGTCTTGCCGCGGAAGAAGGCGTAGCGGTTGTCGTCGGCCTGGGCGATCACGGTCGAGGCGCCTTGGATCGAGTCGGCGACGAACACGCCGCGCAGGTCGGTCTCGCCCGCCACGAAGTCTTCGTTGCGGCTGCCGATCACCTTGACGTGTACGCCCGGCACGTAGCCGTCCTTCACGGCGTCTTTGACCGTCGAACGCACGCGGCCCGAAGATGCTTCTTCCTGCACGTCGAGCTTCAGCGGCGTGACCAGCGCCATGGAGGTAGCGTACAGATCGTCGCCCCGGCAGGCCACCAGGTAGGCGCCCGCGTCTTTCAGCGGCAGCGGCAGCTTGCGCGTCCGGTCGCGATAGTCCTTGCCGTCGCCCAACTCAATGGCCGCCTCGTGATAGGGGCGAATGCCGGCCAGGTTGATGTCCGTAATGCCGCCCAGGTTGTGCTTCAACAGGCTGAACTTCATCAGGTCGATCTTATAGACCCGCACGTCGCAGCGGGCCACGTTGCGGAACTTCAGCTCCACTTCGGCGCGCTCGCCCGGCGTGAAGGCTGCGATCTCGGGCAGGGTCATCTCTTTGTGCGTGAAGTAATCGATCGCCTGTTTGGCGTCGGCGAAGCGGTCGGCCACGCGTGCATATTCGCGAATCGCGTCGGCCGCCTTGCCCAGGCTGTGATAGACCTGACCCAGGATGTAGATCGCCTGCCACTTGTTGCGGCTTTCGATCTCGCGGCCCGTTTGCCGCTCCGAGCGTTTCATCTCCGCCACCTTGCGGCACATTTCCAATGCCTGTTCGTGCTCGCCAAGAGCGAAGTGGCTGTAGCCGACGACGTACCAGAAGCTGTCCAGGTAGTCGCTCTCAGGGTATCGCTCGGCGTACGATTGGCACTGCGCGATCGCCTCGCGATAGGCTTTGAGTTCCAGCAGGGCGTTGGCCAGCGAGAACGAGGCCTGGTCGGCCGCCGGATCCTCAGGGTAAGCCGTCAGGAAGTTGTTCAGCATCTTCAGCGCCTGCTGCACCAGGTCGACGCGCGTGATCTTTTTGTCGCGCAGCTTCTGATCGCCGGCCGCCTGGGGAGCATAGGCGTAGACGCGCTGCGCCAGCGCATACTGGGCCGCCGCCACGTAGGGTTCCGGCGGATACTCGGCCAACAGCCGACCCATTACGTCGACGCTGCGCACGAACTCGCCCTGAGCTTCCAAAAAGCCGGCCACGCCGCTCTCGCGCTGAAAGCTGACCTCGACCGTCGAGCGGAACACCAGGTAGCTGCGTTCGTACTCGCCGATCTCGTCGTAGGCCGCGGCCACCTTCATGATCTTCTCGAACGACAGTTCGACTTCGGGCCATTTCTCCTTGATCAACTCAAAGTACCGCACGATCTCCGCGGCCGGCCCCTGGGCCAGATGCACGTCGAGCAGCATCTGCACGGAGTCTTTGTAAACGTTCGGCTGCAAATTCCACTTGCCGACCAATTCGCTCAGGTAGACGCCGGCGCTCTTCAAGTCGCCTTTGGCGAACGTGCGTTTGCCGAACTCGTACAGTTCCTGAGGCGTAAGCTTGTATTCGTCGCCGCTGGTTGCGCCGAGCGGCAGCACCGCCAGCGACCTGGCCGCGGCCACGGCCAGGCGATCGGCGCGGTACGGATCGCGGATCACGGTCGGCGCCGCGCGGTATTCGCCCGGCAGGTAACCATGCACTTCGAATTGAATCGGCTGGATGTAATGCCGGTTGCCGACGTAGAACGTGATGGCGCCCGGCTCGATTTCAAACCGCTCGAAACCGCCTTGCACCGATTGCTCAATCACCGTGGCGCCGCTGGGGAGCGGCTCAGTGACTACCAGGTACTCGAGCTGTTCTTCCGGCGTGTTGGCCGGCACATTCGCGCGCCAAATCTCCAGCTCGACGCGGCCGCGCTGGCCGACGGGCAGTTGCGTGAGCGGATTGCGGAATGACGTATAGCCGCCTTGCAGCACGCCGAAGCCGCGCGGGATCGGCTCGCCATCCAGCTCTCGCGGCGCCGGTTCGTAGTGCCGCCGCACGCTCCAATCTCGCGTCGTGCTCTTCAGCTTGTCGGCCGGCACGAAGCCGCCCAGCACGCACTGGAACGTGAACCGCCCGCGGCCGGTCAAGTCGAACTGAATGCGCTGTTTGCCTTTCTGAAGCAGTTTGGCGGGAATGGCAATCGTCTGGGCGCCCGTCGCTTTCGTCACGTCGAGCGTCTTGGCTTCGAAGCCGTTGACGACGATGGCGAGCTGATAGTGTTCCTGATCGTAGCGCGTCTTGGCATACCATTGGCAAAGCGCCAGCGCCGCCGGCCCGGTGGCCTTGTCAGGCGACCAGCGATGGCCGACGCGCTGCGACATCAACCAATCGACCAGTTCCTTGTTGCGGGCCGCCTCGGGCGAAACCTTCTCCAGCGTCAGCAGGTACAGCGCGCGAATCTCGGCCGACGCCTCGCTCCACGGCAACGAACCCAAAGCGGCGTTCCGCCTGGACGCCTCGCCGTCGAGATTCCGCTTGGAAAGCACCTCGAGGATCTCGCCGGCGAGCGGCGCCCGGTCCATTTCCGCCAGGGCATGCGCCAGGTGCGCCAAGGCGGCGTTGGAAAGCGCCGGACGATTGCGGACGAGCCGGTTGGCCAACGTAAAGTCGCCGCGGCCTGCGGCCGACAAAGCGTGCAGCAGGATCGCCTTGCTTTCGTAGTCGCTGTCGGCCGTGGCGGCGACCTGGCTGCTCAGATAGTTGAGCGCCTTCTCGAAGGCATCGTCGGGCACGCGATAACCGGCCTGGCGGGCCAGGCTCAAGGCCCAGGCCATGCGGGCGGACGTGTAACGGTTGCTGGCCGAGCCCTTGCCGGTCCAACTCCAGCCGCCGTCGTCGTTTTGCGATGAGATCAACAGGCTGAGCGAGGCACGAACGCGGCCGTCGAGCGTCTCGGCATGCGGTCCGCCCGCCTGACGCGTGGCGCCGATCAGCTTTTGCAGCGCCAAGGCGGCCATCAAGTCGCTGGCCGTGGTATCGAGCCCTGATGCGATCCGCGCCGAGTCTTGCTGGCACAGCGGCGCCGGAGCAAGCAGGATATCGAGCAAGCTTTGCTCGACGTTCGGCCCGACGATGACTTCCAGCGTGCGGGCCTCCAGCGGCATGTCGGCCGGCGGCTCGACCCAGACGGTCGTATCGCTCGACGCCGTGCCGCCCGCCGTGGCGAACACGCGCATGCCGTACGGTTCCAGCGGCACGCTGCGGCGGAACACGTCGCTGCGCTCGCCGGCCTTGACGGTCAACTCGAAAGCGACGGCCAGCGACTCATCCGGCGAAGCTTGCTCGCCCTGAGCGGCAGGCCTGGCCTCCGCCGCCGGCCGCGCCAACGAAGTCTTGAAGCTCAACTCATGGATGCCTTTGCCGGCCTGGAGCGTCTTTTTCTCTTCGATTGTCTTGCCGCCGAGGGTCGTCTTGAGCGTGACCTCGATCGGCCCTTTGTCGACGGCGTCGTTATGGACGGTCGCCTGGATCTCGGCTTCGTCGCCGTCGGTGAAGGCCAACGGCAGCTTCAACTCGCCGAACAGGTCTTTCTTGACCGTCAGCTCGCCTTCCGCCTCGCCCGCCAAAGTATCCGTGGTGACGCCCTTGGTCAGAATCTTCCAGGCGGTCGTCTTTTCGGGCAGCGTGACCGTGACGGTCGCTTTGCCGTCCTGGCCGGTGACGACAGCCGGGTTCCAGTAAGCCGTTTCGTGGGATTCGACGGCCGGCAGCAGCACGGCGCCCGACTCGTTGAGCCGGCGGGCAAGCCCTTCGGCTTGCTTGCCATCCAGAGCCTTGCTGAGCTTCACATTGTTCTGGCGGCCTTCGGCGTCGATAAAAGCGAAGGATCCATTCGGCGCGCGTTCGTCCTGGGCAAGCGCCAACACTTCTTGTGACGTGTACGGGCGGCCAAAGCCCAGGCCAACTCCGTCTCCGCGGTTGAAACCCATGAAGAAGTTAAACGCTTTTGCATCCGCCTCGCGGCCGGAATTCCTTTTTGCGGCTTTGGCGAGCATCTCACCGCCAGGAACGGTCGCTTGCAATCCCATTTGCAAAGGCAGTCCCCCGAACTGTCCGCCGCTTTGGCTTTTAGATTCAGGGTCCATGAGGACGCCTGATTTTTCGTCGCGCAAGGCGCCTGCCAAGCCCATGGTTCCGTTGGCATTCGCCTGTGCTCCCCGTCGCGCCTCGGCGGACGCCGGACCGGAGTCAAAGGCCTCGTTATTCCCAAAGAGGCCCGGCAGTCCTTGGACTTGTTCTTTGCCCGCCGCTTGCCGATCGCTCGCGGCAGGGCTTTCAAAAGACAACGCTCCACGCGGTTGCCTTACCTGGTCATACATCGTGTCGACGTCCAAAGCGACTGGCGCGTCGCCATTGGCATACTGCCACGACTCTGTCGTAACCGAATCCGCAAGATCGTCCACCGTAACCGCCGCATGTTCGCCATCCGCCTCGCGCGCGGCGAAAGCATCGAACGGGATTGCCGCGGCGTCCACGTTCTTGATCTCGGCTTGGAACTCGGCGAATCGCCCTGCCGCTCCCGTTTTCAACCGTTCCGCCTCTTCGGCGGCGATTTCCAGCCGGTCCTTTTCCGCCAGCAGTTGCGGGTTGATCGGCCGCGTTCTGGGGCGATAGGCGAACGTCACGCTCGACGTCGTCCGTACCGCGGGTTCGCGAGTCTGACCGCGGAAAAAGTCTTGAATGGCCGGCGCGCGCGAACCGAACCTGTCGTGCAGCGACTGCTCGATCAGCGCCAGGCTCAGTTCGGCCGAGACGGGTTTGCCTTGTGGATCGGTCGTGGTGATTGTCACATTCACGTCGTCGCCCGGCCGGGCCGTCTGGCCTGCCGCTTTCGGCTTCGTCTCCAGCGTGACGCGCAGCTCGCGCTGGACGGCAAATGGACTGGATGCCTCGTGGAAACGACGGAAGCGGGCTCGCGCCTCGGGATCCTGCGGCGGCTGGGCGTCGGTCATCACCGACACGGCCAGTTCAAAGTTCGGGGCCAGCGCGGCCGTGAGAGGAATCTGCAACTCGTTGGCGCCCTGCTTCAGGTCGACCAGCTTGTAATCGAGCACGCGGGCGCCTTGGAAAGTCACCAGGGCCAAGGCGGGCGCTTCGCGCCAGTGCAGTTGCACCCGGGCCGTGTCGCCGACCTTGAACGTGTGCTTGTCGGCCAGAATGCGCAGCCGCACTGCATCGCTGTCGTCCGAGATCCGCACCACGTGCGCCGCCGAGATCGGGTTCTTGAAGCGGTCCGTCCCTTCGACCCGCAAAATGTATTTGCCGCCCTTTTCCAGTCGTAGCGTCAGGCGGCCTTGGCCTTGCTTTTCGTCGGTGGCCAGTTCATGCCGTTCCACCTCGCGCTCGCCCACCTTGCCGTCAACGGTCGTTTGTTCGAGCACGTGCAGCAACAGTTTCTCGGCGATTGGCTTGCCTTCCGCGTCGCTCGTGGAGATTGCCGCTTCGAACGTTTCGCCTGCCACATACACCGGCCGCACGGTGCTGACGGCGATGGAAAAGCCGCGCGTGGCAAGGTAGAAGTTCTCGGCCGTCTGCAGGTTGCGTTCCGGCAGAAGCACCACGAGCGGCAGCGTTTGCGACTCGCGGAACTCGCGCGTGGCGAGCTTGAAGGGCAATTCGCCCCGTTCGTCGGTCTTGCCGGTATAGATCCGGCCGCCGGCCAGTTGGTAACGAAGCTCGCGATGGGCCAGCGGAGCGCCGTAGTAGAACTTCGCTGAAATCTTGCCTTCGATCTCTTCGCCGCGGTAGAAGACCTTACGATCGACCTCGACTGCCAGCCGCACCGGTTCAAGCTGATACTCGTGAACGGCAAAGCCGCCCTGGAACGTATGATCTTCGTCATCACGGAGCTGCACGCGATATTCGCCGGCCACGCTGCCGGCCGGCAAGGCGAAATGCGCGTGAAAGCTGCCGAACTCGCCGAGCGTCACGTCGTCCTGACGCAGCAGCCGGTTGCGGCCGTCGAAGACTTCCAGGCGATACTTCTTGCCTTGCTCGATCACAAAGCGATCGTCGGCCGCTTTGCGAATGATGCCTCGCACGTGTACCATCTGCCCGGCGCGGTAGGCGGGCCGGTCTGTATAGATATAGCCTCGCTCGGCAAGGCCGACCGAGACGTCCAGGTTGTTCAACCCTACGACGTTCGAAGCCACGCTCGATTCGGCCATGGCAAACACGCGTACGTCGCCGGCCGACTTCAATTCTTCGTACGATTTCTGAAACACGCCGTCGTCGCCTGTCTGGGCCTCGGCAAAGACCTGCTGGCCGTTGGAGATCAACAGCCGCGCTTTGGGCCACGGCTTGCCGGTGCGGAGGTTCTCGGCGAACACGAACACTTCATCGCGCGAGCTCTTGATGATTACGTCCAGGTCGCTGACCATGACCAGCGTGGTGGCTTCGAGCGTTTTGCCGCTGACCGTCACGGCCA
>DASZUP010000279.1:0-20716 GCA_035547635.1 Pirellulales bacterium | reverse complement strand
GCAGTTCATGGGTTCGCTTGCGCTCTTTGCACGTCCCTGGCTGGTTGCGCCGGCTTGTAGCTCGCAGAGGCTCGGCCAACAGGTTCGGCGCATAGCCGCGACCAGTCCGGCGGCGAAGAGGCGCTCCGCTCGAAGTGCGCTGGATACGCGCAAGCAGGCTGGCAGGCGATTCCGGCTTAACCTAATATGGCTTGCTGAAAGGCGGCTTTTCTGCCGTTCGTTGGGTGCTTGGCTCAAGCGGGCATTGCCCCGCGCACCAGATCCTCGGCAGGTCGCCCGAAGGCTCGCAGTACACGCTGATGAACTCCGACCATCCGTCGCGCGAAGAGCTGCTGTCGTTCCTGAATGGAAAGTTGGATGCAGCGCAGGCGAATGCCGTCAGCGCTCATTTTCAGCACTGCAAAACCTGCTACGAGCAATACGCAAAAATGGCGGCGGCGGCCATGCTGGCGAAGATGCAGGAAATCCAAGAGCAGAATGAGGCCTGGACCTGTTCCGATCCGTTCTGGGGTCCGCCGTATCCACTGGCGGCGATGACGCCGCCGCGGACCGAGGAGGAAATCCGCAGTTGGGAGACCGAGCACAAGTTGCGTCTTCCGGCGGAGCTGTCTCGGGCGCTCAGTACGCAGAACGGCGGCTATGTGGGCGGCACGGAACTCGTGATTTGTCCGCTTCAGGAGTTTCAGTTGCTATCGGCCCCGAAGTGGGACGACGCGTTCCGGTTCGATCAGATCGTTGCAGAACGGGACAAGTTGCTGTACATCGGCTTTGAAGGCCAGATGCCGGCGAGCATCGTTCTCAATTACTCCGCAGCCGCCGAGCCGAGCGTGTTGTATCTGTGGCACGATTTGGGCGGCGAACTCCGGCAGGAGGCGGACTCGTTCGACGCGTTGTTGAAAAGCCGTTGACCGGGCATGGAGGTTTACGGCGATGTGCGAGATCGCTACCGGTCCTTCCGCGAGTCGATCTCTCGGCTGGAAACCTAGGCCTTCAACCGAGAGAAGTCTTGATGCAATGGCCGATCCGATCTAAAGTGCGGGGAATCGATAGCTGCTTGAATCCACCACGAACAGCACGAAGCGGGGCCGGCTGGGCGCCCTGGAATGGCGCCCATCCAATCGCTTTCCGGCGCCGCAAGGCTGTTTCTCCTCCCTGCCGATCAAGGAGAACCTCATGGAACGACTGGCCGCCGACGCTCGGATCAGCAAGTCAATCGGCACACGACGAGCCGCGGCCCGCCTCGGCCGAAACAGCGCAGCACGGCTCTGGGCAGTCGTCTTGATCGCCGCAGGCATTGCGTCTAGCGCCGCACAAGCCGGCAATCCTCAGTTGCGCTCGATGGCGCCGCAGGGCGCTCAGCGCGGCACGGAAGTCGAAATCACGCTCGCCGGTTCCGATCTGGCGGACGCCCAGGAGATCCTGCTCTACTATCCGGGCGTGACGGTCACGGAAATGGAAGCCGTCGATGACAAGAAGATCAAAGCGAAATTCCAGTTCGACGCCGAATGCCGCTTGGGTATTCATGCCCTGCGCGTTCGCTCGGCGACCGGGCTTTCGAACTTGAGGACCTTCTGCGTCGGGGCCTTGCCGGAAGTGGCCGAAGCGGAGCCTAACAGCGAGTTCTCGGAGCCGCAAAAGGTCGAGCTCGACACCACGATCACCGGCGTCGTGCAGAATGAAGACGTCGACTATTACCTGGTCGAAGCCAAAAAAGGGGAGCGAATCACCGCCGAGATTGAAGGCATCCGGATGGGCAACACGTTCTTCGATCCCTATCTGGCGATTCTCGATGCCCAGCGTTTCGAGCTGGCGGTTTGCGACGATGCGGCGCTGACCTGGCAGGACGCGGTTGTTTCGCTGCAGGCGCCCGAGGACGGCAGCTACGTGGTGCAAGTGCGCGAGAGCGCCTTCGGCGGCAATGGAGCCTGCAACTACCGGCTGCACATCGGCCGCTTCCCGCGACCGACGGCCGTGCTGCCCGCCGGCGGAAAACCCAACGAGACGGTCAGGCTCAAGTGGTTGGGCGATATTCTCGGAGCACGCAGCGAGAAGATCACGCCGCCAGAGGCCACGCCTCCGGAATCACGGTGGGCCGAGCCGTTCGGGCTGTTCGCCCATGATGACCAGGGCTTGGCCCCGTCGCCCAACGCGTTCGTGATTAACGAGCTGGGCAACACGATGGAAGCGGAGCCGAACGACGACGCGAAGAGCGCCACGGCCTTCGAGGCGCCGCAAGCGCTCAACGGCGCGATTTCCCAAGCGGGCGACGTGGACTGCTTTGCGTTCGCCGCCAAGAAAGGCCAGGTCTTCGAGATCCGCGTGCTGGCGCGGCAGATTCGTTCGCCGCTGGATCCCGTGCTGTCCGTCCGGCGCGCTTCGGGCGCCCGCGTCGGCGCCAACGACGATAGCGGCGGCCCCGACGCCTATCTGCGGTTCACTGCTCCGGCGGACGATCAGTACGTGCTTTCCGTGCGAGATCATTTGGGCCGCGGCGAGGCCGATTACGTCTATCGCGTCGAGCTGCAGCCGGTTCGGCCCGAGGTGGTGATCAGCCTGCCTGAGCGGCGGCGGTACGTCGACATGACGGCCTGCGTTCCGCAAGGCAACCGCACGGCGCTGATGGTCAGCGCTAAACGCAGCAATTTTTCGGGCGAACTGGAAATTGCCATGCACGATCTGCCTTCGGGCGTGACGATGGAGACCGTGCGGATGGCGGCGAATCAAACCACCGTTCCCGTATTGCTCAGCGCCGAGCCGGGCACGACTCTTTCGGGCGCGTTGGTCGACGTTATCGGCCGCTCGACCGATCCCAAACAGAATGTCGAAGGGCATCTTGAGCAGATCACCGGATTGGCGCGAGGCCGGAACAACGTTCTCGTCTGGGGGCACACGGCCCACCGGATGGCGACGGCGGTCACGGCCGCGGCGCCCTTTACGATCGAACTGGTCGAGCCGAAGGCGCCCTTGGTGCGCAACGGTTCGACGGAACTGAAGGTCGTTGCTCAGCGAAACGAAGGTTTCACGGCGCCGATCCGCCTGCGCATGCTGTATGACCCGCCGGGCGTTTCTTCCTCTCGCGATATTCAAATTCCCGAAGGGCAGAACGAAGCGGTCATTCCGGTGACTGCCAACGGCAAAGCCGACGTCAACGCCTGGCGGATCGCGGTGCTGGGCGAACCGGTGGCGCCCGATGACGGCCAGCAGAACCGCCGCCGCCGCAGCAGAGGAACCGGCGTGGTGGTCTCCACGCAGCTTGCGAAGCTCGAAGTCGCCGAGCCGTTCGTTGGCTTCGCCTTCAATAAGACGGCCGTCGAGCGGGGCCAGGAGACGGATTTCGTCGTCAAGGTCGAAGCGAGCAAGCCGTTCGAGGGCGAAGCGACCGTCGAACTGCTGGGCCTGCCGTTCGAGGCCACGGCCGAGCCGCTCAAGATGACGAAAGATACGAGCGAGTTGGCGTTCAAGGTCAAGACCACCGCCAAGTCGCCTGTCGGGCGACACAAGTCGCTGCTTTGCCGGGCCACCATCATGGTCGGCGAGGAGCAGGTTATTCATAACTTGGGTTCGGGCGAGCTGCGGATCGACGCGCCGTTGCCGGCAAAGCCGGCGGCGCCCAAGGCCGCTAAGAATGACGCCGCGGCGGCGAAGCCCGAGAAGCGGTTGACGCGGCTGGAACAATTGCGGCAAGCGCGCGAGCAGGCGCTCGAGGCCGCTAAAGAAAAACCTGCCCAGGCCCAAGGCGCCGAGCGAGCAGCGACCGAGCAAGAAGCCGCAGGCCAGTAGCAGCCGGCGCCGCCTGCTACTGCGAGCTTCATCGTCGCCTCAGGGCGCAGGCGATCGGCGAAAGCCATGGCCGCAATGGCGCACGGACAATGCACTGAGCAGGCGGACGGGGGGCGATAATAAGCCACCGCCGAAGCTGTCTATTCTGTAATAAAAGTGGCCGGAACCGTCCGGATCGAGAGCGCTTTGTTCTCTGTAGCTTCCCGGAGCCCGCTGCGAATTGCCCTTGATTTAGGCGGAAATCCGCGCGTTTTTCGCCGAATCGACGGCGGTGAACGGCCGTCGCCGGATTCATCGCACTAACCGTTGCGACCCCGCTGCTGGCTTCGACGCGGACTTCGCTGAAGTCTTTCTTCGCCAGGAATCGGAAGTAGACTGGAAGTCCGTCGCCTTTGTGTGCGCTACACGAATCGAACGTTGTTCGCAGCGCGTGGCGCTCGGCGAGGCGGTAAACGACTGTGCGGCTCTCGTCTGCAAGGGCAGAAGCTAAAGGGCCCGCCGCGGCAGCCACAACTCAGACGCGCCAATGTGCGTCAGCGCTTGCCAGGCCAAGGTTCTTCGCGGCAGCTCTTTGCGGAAGTCCTCAGCCGTCTTCGTCAGGAAGGCTCGCTACACCCTGCTTTCACCCAGCGCGACAAACGCCATGAACGCTAACGCCTCACACCGGTTCATCAACGTCATTGAGAAAGACGAGCATCGTGGGGAACTGACGCTGCCGTCGGTGACGGCCTTTACCGAGAACTTCGCAAAGCCGGCGCTGTTTCGCAGCCTCGTTCCCGTTCCCGAGCGCTTGCTCGCCAAGGAATTTTACGAGGAGATCGATCCCAGTCAGACCTTGCAATGGCGCCGCAAAACGGGCAGCGCGCCGGCCTCGATACGTTCCGCATCCGGGAAGGCGGACTACAACTACGTCACCGGTCAGGTGGGCACGGGCGCGGAGTTTCTCAGTGACGTGTTCGACCGTAAGATCGACGTGTACTCTCACCTGGGTACCATCTCGTCAGGCTACAATGATCCGTACGAATGGGGCAAGCGGGCGTTTAATCGCGTGCAGGAAGAAGTCTTTGCGTCCGGATGGATGAACGTACAGGGCTGGCGCACCACCGGGCACATGTTTTTCGGATACAGCACGACCGACTACGGCGAAACCAGCCAGGGCGCGGTAGGCAGCGACTGGCACATGTTCCCGAGTTTGAACCTGTTTGTAATGATTGCCGGCCGCAAGAAATGGATGACCCGCCCGCCAGAGTTGCTCGAGCAGCTTGACGGCGAAGAATACATGTTTTCCACGAGCAGCGGCCGCGAGGCGCCCGGCGCCGAGTTCGACCATGATACGGTGTACGTTGAACCAGGAGACGTGTTGCTGAATCCGCCGTACGAATGGCACAAGGTGCTCAACGCACGTGGGTTGAGCTTAGGCGCCGCGTTTCGCATCATCGATGACGATTACATTGCTCGATTAGCTCAACGCCGTGCTTTTCGTGCCAATGCGCCCAACTTCGGCGACGATCACCCGGAGGCAGTGGCGCATTTGCTGACCAGCTTGCGATACTGCTCGTTCCATATTAATCGAGCGCAAATGATGCTTAACGAGGGCGAATACGTGTATTCTTTACTCTTGAAGTTGATGCGGTTGCGCGAGATCGGAAGTCCTGCTCAGACCGGACAGGCGCAGCGTGCGGTTGCCAATTAGGTAGTACGTGCTCAGCGTCCCTGCCTTCGGCGGAGAGCAGCGAACCGCCTCCAGCACGGGGGGCCGACTCGCTGCTTGCACGATGGGGAGCATGATGTCAACGGCAAGACCCTACGACCTGAAAGACGCCGGCTTCTACTCGCATTGGACGAAGGACGTCGTGCGGTATGCCGATACGGACCGGCAGGGGCACGTCAACAATGCGGTGTTTGCGACTTTCTTCGAGTCGGGGCGGGTCGCCATTCTGTATCCGCCTGCGCCCTTGGCGCCCGCCGATGGTTCATTTGTGATCGTCCATCTGACGCTGGACTTCCTGGCGGAAATTCACTGGCCGAGCGAAGTGTCCATCGGCACCACCGTGCTGGCGATCGGTCGGAGTTCCGTGACGCTTGGTCAGGGTCTGTTTGTCGATCAGCAGTGCGTTGCGACGGCGGAGACGGTCATCGTTCTGACGGACCACGCAACTCGCAAGTCGCGGCCGCTTCCGGATCACGCGCGAGCGGAGCTGGAGAGATTCAGCCGCCCGGGATGACGCAGGCACGTTCATTGGCCTGCCGTGCGGAAAAAGCAAAACGATATCGAGCTAACGATTTCGACCCGAACTCCGAATGGTGCGACCGGTGTCTGCAGTGTTTTGCGCGCCTGGCGCAGCTTTCGCCGCCCGAAGCTAAATAGGCAACCGCGATTCCGGGGCGCGGGGCCTGTAGCGGAATTCGTGAGAATTCCGTCAGCTATGGGTTTCAGGCTGGAATTCTCACGAAATCTGTTCCGGAACGCCCACGCGTTCCGCTACGACTCTCCCAGAATCACGGTTTGTGATTTAGCTCAACACGACCAGCTCGTGGCGGAAATGGTCCGGCTAGGCGCAACGCGGCGAATCGACCGAATCTGAAATCGCTCGATTCTCAACTTGTGTGCTCGGCATAATACTCGACCGAACCCGTGAAGCTGGCGATCAGATCTTCGTTCGTCTTGCCGGCGGAGAACTGTTTGAGCCAATAGGCCAGTCCCTCGTCGTCGGCGGCACGGTGAAGGTAATGGTCATAGTCGTCGCTGATCAATTGAGCGTTGTTCTCACGGCTGCCGGCGATCCGCCGCGCGACCTGGCTGAGAGAGCGGCCGGCTGATAGTTGATCGTTCCAATAGGATTCGCCTGCCGTATCGACAGACCGCCCAAGCAAGAGCGAATACGCCGCATCGACCCAGCCGACGTTCGTGCCGCCCGCGTTGCGATAGAATTCATCGGACGAAACCAGTGCGGCACTGAATTCCTGATCGGTCAGCCCGTGGTGCAATTGTGCGGTCCAATGCTTCACGCCCGCATCATCCGCTGCTCGTCCGAACAGCTTGAGGTAGCCGGGCTTGATGACGAAGTTAGCATAGTATTCATCGCTATGGGCGACAGCCGCGGCGACGGTGCGGATGGCCGCCCCGGCATCGAGCCGCGCACTCCAGTACGCAAGCCCTTCGTCGTCCGGCGCGCGACCGAGCACGTCGTGGAACACGGCTTCGACGTACCGTTCGTGCGGCGTGCCGATCGGTTGAATCGTGATCGTGAACGTCTGCGCCGTCGAGGTGTCGACGCCGCCGTTGGCCGTGCCGCCATTGTCGTGCAACTGCACGTTCACGTGCGCCGTGCCGACCGCATCCGCCGCGAGCGTGAAGGTAAGCGTGCCGGTCAACGAATCGATGCTCGGCGGAACCGCAAACAGCGACGCGTCGTCGGCGGTCACGATAAAATGGAGCGATTGGTTCGCCTCGTCCGGTTCCGGCCCGGGAGTTATGTTCGCGGCCCAATTCGCCACGCTTTGAGCGCCGGCATTCTCATTGACGATCACGTCTCCGCCGGAAACGAAACTGGGCGGCTGGTTGACGAAGTTCACGGCCACGTTTAACGGCGTCTCGATCGAAAGCCCGTCCGGATCCGTGGCGCGGATCGTAAGCACCGCGTTTCCCAAAACATCGGGCCCGTAACTGAGCGTCAACTCGCCCGTGTCGTTATCAACCGCGATCGAGCTGAATAGCGCCGGATTGGTATTCCCAACCACGGCGTAAGTCCAAAGGGACGACGGCGATTCCCCTTCCGAAAACGACGGCCAAAGCGAAAGTTTTGTTGGCGCGGAATTCTTTTTGACCGAGATGTCGGCCAGTCCGGCCGTCGTGGGCGGCGCTGAGCCCAGAAAACGGGCGAGAATGAATTCATTATCCGGCTGTTCCAGCGCGATGCCTGCGACAACGTAATTGCCGTCGGCTTGCACGGCAATCCCTTGGGCAGCGCCTTGAACGTCCGGAGCGACCGCATAGCCGCTGCCTTGGAAACTCGTATCGAGCGTTCCATCGGAGCGGAACCGAAAGACGCTGAACCCGAAATAGCCGACCATGCCGGCAGCCACGATGTCTCCCCCGGGCTGAACGACAAAGTCGCCCAACCAACTCGTGAAGGGCAGGATCTCGATACCGTCCTGGCCGAAAGAGGCGTCGCGCGTGCCGTCGGCGTTGTAGCGCACGAGCGCTCCCTTGCTGCCGTACGCCCCCACTTCGTTCGATGCCGATGATCCGCTGACAACGATTTTGCCGTCCGGTTGAACTTTGACCGTGTCGACTCCGCCGCCGTACGCCCCCAACGACGTGATGACGATGCCGCCAGCGCCGAATGACTGGTCCAGCGAACCATCGGCGTTGTATCTCACGACTCCAACATTGAACTTGGCTCCGTCCCACACAGAGCCTGCCACCAGGACCTTCTGATCAGGCTGAATTGCCAGGCCCCAAGGATTCGAGCGATCGTCTGCGCCAATCTGCGTGCGCACAATGCCGCCGGTCCCGAAGGTCTCATCCAGGCTGCCGTCGACGTTGTAGCGGGCAATGCCAAAGCCTCCCTGGTAGCCGCTAATGACGACGATTTTGCCGTCCGCTTGCACGGCGATCTGGCTGCCGCCGCCGATGGGCGTGTTGACCCGGCCATTCGTGCCAAAGCTTGCATCGAGCGAGCCATCCGCGTTGTAGCGCAGAATCGTGGTGTTATTGGAAATGATCGAATTGCCGGCCACGACGATCTTTCCGTCGCTCTGCAGAGCGGCGCCCCACAGCGTACCGTTGATGGCAGTAGATGCGAGCCCGTTGTCTCCGAAGCTGGCATCCAGGCTGCCGTCGGCGTTGTAGCGCGCGAGCGTGTAGTTTCCGTTCTCTCCGTCGGGTTGCGCTGTCCCCGCGGCCAGCAGTTTGCCATCGGGCAGCGCAATAACCGACATCAGCCCGGAGTTGTTGCCGGGGATGGCCGTCAACGCGATCCCTTGCGTGCCAAACGTCGGGTCAAGCGCCGCGGCCGGCGGTTCGCCGCTAAGGAATCGGATGGCTCCCGCGGAAAGCAGACGACGTTCCTCAAGCGATTCAAAGCGAAGCGGCGCCGCTTCGCGGCCTAACGCACAAGCCGCCGACGCACGGCGTCTACGAGCAGCCTGGCGACGGTTACAGGGGCGGCTGCCGGAAAGAAAAGAGTGAAAACGCGTCATGTTCGCCCAGTGTCTCAGTAAAGTTGCGTGGTCGATGTGCCTGCCGCCGCCCAAACTTTACTAGCACGGACGCGAGCTGCCCTGACCGAGTCTGTTACTTCCACTCCATGAGAACACGACGGCGCCTGCACGTCAATATATTGACTTTTATAAGTTTTTGCGATTGATAGATCGCGGCCGGCGACCGCCTCTATCGCGCTCTGTTTCGGTGCAGGTCGAGCGATCCTATCTGGATAATTTCTCCTGTCTTTCGGTGCAGGACACTTCGCGGCTCCCCATGAGAGCGGAATCCATCCGCTGTTTTGTTTTTCAATCAGCCGATAGAATGGTCTCAGTGGCTTCGCGGGGGAGCCGTCCGGCGAGACGATGACATGCAAACTCAGGCGACTGTCTCTGATTCGCTTAAACCGAGCAGATTTTCGATCGTGCTGGCGCTGTATGCGCTGCTGGCAGGCGCCATCTCCTTCTGCGGCTGGGTCTTTGACGTCCCGCGGCTGACGGATTGGTTCAACGACCATATTTCGATTCAACCGAACGCCGCGGTCTTGATCGCCCTGGCCGGCGCGGCGGCGCTGCTGCTGCAGTTCGGATACAAGCGGTTCGCACTCTGTCTGGGGGGGCTGATCGCCGTCGTCGGCGGACTCAACCTGCTTCAAAACGTCGTGGACGCGGATTTCGGGTTTAACCATCAATTGCTGTTCGGCCGCAGTTGGGGCCGCGGCTCGACCGTGTCGCCGGGCCGCTTTGGTCCGCCCGCTTCCATCGCATTCATCCTGCTCGGCGCCGCGCTCGCGTTGCTCGGTCTTGGTGATGCCCGTCCACGGCGTTACGTCCCCAGCATGGCCTTGATCGTCGTGCTGCTGATGCTGTTCTCGCTGCTGGGATACCTTTTCGATGCGCGTGACTTCTACGCAATTCCTTGGCTCTCGGCGATCGCGTTGCCGACCTCGACGATGTTGCTGGCGCTGGCCGCGAGCCTGATCGTCAGCGTACCTGAACGCCAACCGACGCTCTTGTTGTACGAGCATTCCAGCGCCGGCGCGATGGCGCGGACCGTCCTGCCGATCCTGCTGGTCATGATTCCAGCGGTCGTCTGGCTTCGCGTCAAGGGATACGAACTCGGCCTGTTCGATCTGGGCACCAGCCGCGCGTTAAGCGCCGCAACGCTCGAACTCGGCGTTATCCTTTTGATGTGGCTCGCACTTCTGGCGCTGCGTCGCCGCGAACTGCGCGAGCACGAGGCCGATCGCCGCAAGGACGAATTCCTTGCCATGCTGGCCCACGAGCTGCGCAACCCCCTGGCCCCGATCCGCAACGCGGCGTCCGTGCTGAAGCTTGCGAGGCATGATCGCCAGGCGTGCGAGGAAGCCACGGGGACGATCGAGCGGCAGTCGTCCCACCTGGTTCGGCTGATTGACGACCTGCTCGACGTGAGCCGCATCAGTCAGGGAAAACTGGAACTTCGCAAACAGCGCACCGAGTTGGCGCCGATCATTCACCAGGCCGTTGAGACCTGCCGCCCGCCGGCCGAAGCCGCCGAGCACGAATTGAGCGTAGTGCTGCCGCCGCAGCCGGTTTTTGTCGACGCCGACCCGGTTCGCTTGGGTCAAACGCTGAGCAATCTGCTTAGCAATGCCTGCAAGTTCATGGGACGCCGCGGACGGATCAGCCTGACCGTGGCGCGCCAGGGCGACGAGGTTGCGATCAGCGTAAAAGACAACGGCATCGGCATTTCGCCCGACAAACTCGACAGCATCTTCGAGATGTTCTCGCAGGTCGACCAGTCGTTGGAACGGTCCCAGGGCGGTCTAGGCATCGGCCTGGCGCTTGCGAAGCGGCTGATGGAACTCCACGGCGGCCGTATCGAAGCCCGCAGCGAAGGGCTCGGCAAGGGGAGCGAGTTCGTGATCCGCCTGCCAGCCGTCTTCGATCGCGAATCCGCGCCGCCGGAAAAGCCGCAAGAGGAATCGAAGCTGCCTGACAGACGCCGCATTCTCGTCGTCGACGACAACCGGGATAGCGCCGAGAGTCTGGCGATGCTGCTGAGGCTGTCCGGAAATGAAACCGCCGTTGCCTATGATGGCGAGCAGGCGGTCGAAGAGGCGGCGAGACAACGTCCCGACGTGATCCTGCTGGACATCGGGTTACCGAGGCTCAACGGCTATGACGCCTGCCGCCGCATTCGTGAGAATCAATGTACGCGCGACGTGCTCGTCATTGCGTTGACCGGCTGGGGACAGCAGGAAGACCGACGGAAGTCCGCCGAAGCCGGGTTCGACGGTCACCTGGTCAAGCCGGTCGATCATGCCGAGCTGCTGAAGCTACTGGCTTGCCGCTCCCCGCAGGCCGAAGATCAGTTAACCGGCTCCTGAGTTTGTTGCCGAGCTTGCCGCTAGGCAAAGATCACGTGCTGCCGCAGAAAGCCGTCGACGGCGTTGTAGAAATGCTCGATCGTCTCGCGTTGGCGCCAACCGTGTCCTTCGCCTTCGTAAATGTGATAGACGTGCGGCGTGCCGTTGCGCTTGAGCGCCGCGACGATCTCGTCGGACTGGTTCTGCGGAACGACCGTGTCGACGCTGCCTTGAAAGACGGCCAGCGGCCGGCGAATGTGGGCGGCGTGAAAGACGGGCGAGCGTTCGCGATATAACGCCGCCGCCTCGGGCAGCGGGCCGAGCAGGCTGTCCGTGTAACGGCTCTCGAACTTGTGCGTGTCGGCGGCCAGGCCGAACTGGTTGGCTACGCCGTACAGGCTGATGCCGGCCGTGAACGCTTCCGGTTGAACGACCATGGTTTGCAACACGGTGAAACCGCCGGCGCTGCCGCCCATGATCACCATTCGCTCGCCATCGACCCGGCCGGCATCGGCCAGGTATTTGGCGCCGCTGACGGCGTCCTCGACGTCGCACACGCCCCAGTTGCCGCGCAACCGCAGCATATACTGCCGGCCATACCCGGTGCTGCCGCGGTAGTTGACGTACAGCACGGCATAACCGCGAGTGGCGAAGAACTGGGCGTCCGCTCGCCAGCCGGCTTTGACCTGCGAGGTCGGTCCGCCGTGGATCAGCACGATGAGCGGCGGTTTGCCGTCGCTTGGACTGCTCTTGCCGGCCGGCGCGTAGAACAACCCGTGAGCCGTTTCGCCTTCGGCCGTCGTCCAGGAAATCGCTTCGCACCGCGCCAGCGACTCTCGCGGCACGTTCTCGGCGGCGGACCGGGCGACCGTCCTGGTTCTGCCTTGCGAGAAGTCGTGCACGATCACGCGCGGCGGCTGCGTCGGATTGCTGGCGATCAGCGCCAATTTGTCGCCGCGGGGGGCGGCCGCCAGCGAGGAGATTTCCGAATACTCGCCGAGCTCGGCCACAATGCTGCTGTCGCCGCTCGTTAAATCGATCCGCCGCAGTTGTTGAAAGCCGTGATCGTTGCCGACGGCCAGCACCGTGCGGCCGTCGCCCGAAACGGCATAGGTCCTCAGATCCTGAATCCAGGCCGGGGCGCCGTACTCCAGACCGTCAGGCGTGAGCGAACGCTGGCTGCCGCCGGAGATTTCTCGGCTGGTCAAGCGGCCCCAGCCGCTGTTATCCGCGACAAACAGCACGTGCTTGCCGTCGTGCGTGAATTCCGGCTGAAACACGGCCACGTCATCGCCGCCGGCCGCCAACTGCGGTTCGCCGAGCGTCGGGACGCCGCGGGCAGGATATTCGACCACGGCCAGGTACAGCCGGGCGCCGTCCCACGGCATGTTGGGATGGTCCCAGGCGATCCAGGCCATGTGTCGTCCGTCAGGGCTCCAGCGCGGCTGCATGTAGAAGTCGTGTCCGGCGGCGAGGATCTGCGGCCAGCGGCTGCCTGCGGCGTCGACGACGGCCAGCCGGTCCTCGCCTTCGTCGTGATGAACGTAAGCCACCCACTGGCCGTCGGGCGAAACCGCGGGCGAAGAAGCCTGGCCGAATTCCGGCGTGATAGGTTGCGCTTCGCCGCCCGCCAGCGGTTGCCGAAAGATGCGTCCGGTCTTGCGCACGACGAAATAGACATAGCCGCCATGCACGGTGAAATCGCCGCCGCCATATCCAACCTCGGCGCGGACGTTCAACTCAGCGGTCAGGTCTCGCGGCGCATCGTCGTCGGTCTGGGCGACCAGCACGCCTTTGCCCGAGCGTCCTTCCAGCCAGACCAGCGTGCGGCCGTCGCTGTCCCAACAAACGCCGTCCAGGCGTTTTCCTTCGGCCAGGCTGCCGGGCGTGATGGGGCTTGGCCACAGTCCGAATGGTGCGAGCATTGCTTTGTTGTTGTCTGCTGCCGACATCACGCTCCTCCTCAAGCTCGCTTTCTCAACGGAAACGCCCAGTCATCGCTCGTCGACCACCTTTGGGCGCCGAGTGGCAAATGACCAACCTCGTTGAATCTAACAAATTCGCTCCCGGCCGACAGCACCAAGGCAATCCGCGGCAGCAGCGAACTCGCCGTATGATTCTGGCGCCTGAGTGCGGGAATCCGTATCATCAAATCGATCGCAATCAAAAAACACGCCCCCTGGAGCCTGCGATGAGCCAAGCATCTCAAACCTCGAGCCCGGCCGAGCTCCGCGCCTACGCCGAGCGGCTGCCGCGCGTGACGCTCGGCCACTTGCCGACGCCGCTCGAAGAACTGCCGCGGTTCTCCGCCGCCTTGGGCGGGCCGCGCGTGTTGATCAAGCGCGACGACTGCACGGGGCTGGCGTTCGGCGGCAACAAGACCCGGCACAACGAGTTCATTCTCGGTCATGCCCTGGAGCAGGGCGCCGAGATGCTGGTCTGGGGCGCCGGCGTGCAAAGCAACAACTGCCGGCAGACGGCCGCTGCTTGCGCCAAGCTGGGGCTGCCTTGCCGGCTGATCCTCGGCCGCGGCAGCCACTCCGACGAAATCCAGGGCAACTTGCTGCTCGACCATCTGCTGGGCGCCCAGGTGGAAATCGTCGACTTTCCGCTGGGCATGGAACTGTACGCCCACATCAGTTCCGTGGCCGCCGAATTACGAGCCCAAGGACGGCGGGTCTACTGCTGGGAAAACGACGTGGTCAAGCCGCGGGCGGCCGTCAGCTATGCCTTGTGCGCCGCAGAAATCGTCGAACAATGCACCGAGCGCGGCGAGCAGCCCAGCGCCGTCTATGTCGCGTCGGCCGGTTCGACCGGCGCGGGCCTGCAACTGGGCAAGGCCGCGTTAGGCGCCGAGTTCGTGCTGCGCATCGTGGCGCCGATCCGTTGGCCGTGGGAGCACGCCCAGGATCTGGCCGCCACGGCCAACCAAGCCGGCGCCTTGATCGGTTTGCCGCCGCTGGTGGATGGCGCCGATGTCGACACCACGCTCGACTACATCGGACCGGGCTATGGCGTGCCTTCGCCCGCCGGGCGCGAGGCGCTCGATCTGCTGGCGCGGACCGAAGGCATTCTGCTCGATCCGGTCTACACCTCCAAAGCGCTGGCCGCCCTGGTTGACGACGTCCGCAATGGCCGCTGGCCCGCCGACCGGCCGGTCATCTTCGTCCACACCGGCGGCACGCCCGCCCTGTTTGCCTATCGCGACGAGCTCATGGGCGATCGGCCGAGCCGCTGATTCGCCTGGCGCATGAAACAGGCCAACGGACTTTGCCCGTTGGCCTGAGATGATCCGTTCGGTTTGTGCGTTCCGTCGGCTCTGCCTACGGCGTGATGCCGCGGAAGAAGTTGCGGATCGGCTGTCCCGGCACGTAAAGCACCTTCGACCGCACCGGCGCGTAATAGCTGGTCACGACCGGGGCCGGAGCGTAGGCCGCCGTTACCACCGGGCTGTAGGTCGTCGTGACCACCGGGCTGTAAGCCTCCGTCACGACGGGGCTATACGCGACCACGGGCGTCTCGGCGACTACCGGACTGTAGGCCGTGACGACCGGGCTGTAGGACGTGACGACCGGGCTGGCGGCCACGACGGGCGCCGCCGTCACCACCGGGCTATAAGCCGTTACGGCCGGGGCCGAAGCGTAGCTGGGATAGTAGTTCGTGAACGTCGAACCGGCGATTCCTCGGTAGCCGTAGCGGTAGGCGACGGGCGCCGGCGCTGCGTACTCCGCGGTCACGACCGGGCTGTACGTTTCATAGATAACTGTTTGGGCCATGGCCGGGGCCGACAGACAGGCCGTCAGTCCCAACGCGAACATCAAAGCTCGTTTACTCACGGCAAGTTCCTCCTCGTAGATGCGGAAAGCTTCGGGTCTTGCGAGCGGGGCGTTCGCGGCGAATCGCTCGACCCGGCGACCACTTCCGCCAGCGCACGCAATTCGGCCGTGGCGCCGCTGGCGAGGTCAGTTTGAATCAAAATCTTCAGGTTGACCTTGGCGGGTTCGTCGCCCGCCGTGAAGGTCACCGGAACCAGTTGCACTCGCCGGGCCTCGGTCGGCAGTTCGAACGCGAAGCACTGCTCATTATGGCAGACGATTCCGGAAATGAGAAACGGACGCTTGCCTTGCACGACAATTTGCTTGGTGATCTTTTGTCCCGGCTCAAGCCGGCCGAAGGAAATCGAGCCCGGATTGACGGAGACTTCAGGAACGAGCCGCCCTTCGACGGTGACGGGGGTCACTCGCCGATCGTCGCTGACCAGCAGGATCTGGTCCTGCAAGTAGCCGGCCGGAGCGCCCGGCTTCAGCCGAGTCGTCAGCCGGTAATCGACGCGGCCGTTTTGACGCATGGTTTCCACCACGCTCGCCTCAATATTCGGGTTGGCCGTTTTGACTTCGGTGATCTTCCAGTCGTTACGGCCGGCGTAGCGGATATCGAGCTGCTTTTCGGTTTCGGCGCCTTCGTCGAGCGCGCCGAACTCGATGGCGCCGGGCGTCATGACGATGTCAGTGCGGATGAAGCCATCGACCCGTAGTTGAACTTCGGCGTAACGCGGCCGGTCAATGGTGACCGTCAATGTAGCGCCTCGCTGTCCGCTGAAGCGGTCGGTATTGAAGTGGGCGATGATCTCCCCTTCTTCGTACGTCTTCAGCGTGTCTTTGGTCACGCTGGGCGACGTGCAGCCGCAACTGGTGCGGACGCCCGAGATGTGGACGTCATCCCGGTAGAGGTTCTTGAGCCGGAAACGGTATTCCGTTTTCGCGTCGCGGGCGACCGTGCCGAAGTTGTGTTTGGTTTCGGTGAACATCCTGCTCGCCCACTCCTGCGCCGGCAGGGGCGCGGCCGCTCCTGTCATGATTGCCAACGAAAGCACCACCGCACGCGGCAGTACCGCAGAACGCGCCAACGTCGCCATAATGCACCTCACCCTTGTTGCTGTATCCTTCGAAGCTCGTCAAGAAACCATAGGTCGCGAACGCGTGTGGTGCAAAAAAGCGACCGAAAACCAACATAATCCTCTAAACGCGCCGCAACTGTTGTGCTGGCTGTAGCTTACGGTTTCATTTTTCCGCCTGTCCGGACCGCTCCAAAGCCCTCGATAGGCGCAAAAAAGCACACCTGATTCGATATCAACCGGACAGTGAGCAAAACGGCACTAAGCTGCGGACGCAGCCGCCGGCGCCGCGCGAAGGGCGCCGCTTAAGAAGAGACAGCCAGATCGTCGAGCGGCTGGCCGGCGGCCATTTGTTGTTGGACCATCTGCCAATAGCGGCCGCTGGCCCGTAGCAACTCGGCGTGCGTTCCCGATTCGACCGCTCGCCCGCGTTCGATCACCACAATCCGGTCTGCATTCACAATCGTGCTGAGCCGATGGGCGATGACGAAGCTGGTGCGGCCCTGCATCAGTGCTTGCAGACTGTGCTGGATCAGCCGCTCGCTTTCGGTGTCGAGATTGCTGGTCGCCTCGTCGAGAATCAGAATCCGCGGGTCAGCCAGCACGGCTCGGGCGATCGCCAGACGCTGACGTTGCCCGCCGCTGAGCTTCACGCCCCGCTCGCCGATCACCGTCTCGTAGCCGTTGGGTAAGGCCGTGATGAATTCATGGGCATGGGCCGCTCTTGCCGCCTGCTCGATTTCTCCCGGACCGGCGGAGCGGGCGCCATAGCCGATATTCTCGGCAATAGTGCCGTCGAACAGAAAGATGTCCTGCTCGACGATGCCCAGCAGCCGGCGATAGCTGTCGACGTCGATTTCGCGCAGGTCGATGCCGTCCAGTTCGACCCGACCGGCGGTCGGATCATAGAAGCGGGCGACCAGGTTGCAGAGCGTGGTCTTGCCCGCCCCGCTGGGGCCGACCAGCGCCACCATCTGCCCGGCCGCCACCTCGAGCGAGATGTCTTTCAGGACCAACTCTTCCGTGCCGGGATATTGAAAGGAGACATGATCCAGGCTGATCCGTCCCTGGACGGCGGCCGGCTGCACGACGACGGCGCCCGGAACGTTGGGCATTTCCTGCGGCTCCTCCAGCAGGTCGAGCACGCGGTCCAGCCCCGCCAGGCCGCCTTGCAGCGTGGCGGCGCTTTCGGCCAGTACGGCAAACGGTTCCAGCAGCATGGTGAGGTACACCAGGAACATCATCAAATCGCCCAAGGACAACCTTCCTGAGAGCACTTCGTGGCCGCCGTAAAGCAGCAGCCCGGCAGAAGCCAAAGGAATCAGCGTGTCCCAGACGATCTCGACCCCCCGCGCCCACCACCAGGCGCCAAGCTCCTGACGCGCCATCAAGTGGTTGCCGCGGGCAAAGCGGCCCGATTCGCTCTTTTGGCGTCCGAAGGCCCGTACCACCCGCATGCCGCCGAACGCCTCGGTGGCGTGACTGTCGACGTCCTGGCGCTGTTTGCGGATATCGCGGTGCAGCGGGCGAATCCGATTGATCCAGGTCCGATGGCTGAAATAGACCACCGGAAGCAAGATTAGCGACCCGACGAGCAGCCGCCAGTCCACCCAGGCCAGCACCGCCATGCTGCCGAGCAACTGGATAAAGGCCCGCCAGGGGTTGTAAAGCATGCTGAATACGAGATCGCCAATGCCGCCGGCATCTTCGCGCAGGATGCTGGCCACTCCCCCCGACTTGAGCTGATAGACGCGATGCAGCGGCAGCCGTGAGGCGTGTTCGAACGCGCGGCGGCGCGTGGCGGCCTGCAGGCGTTTGGCGGCCTGCGTGGCGTGCCAGCGGCCCCAGATATGAATGAACGTTTGCACCAGCGAGACCGCCAACACTCCGCCGGCCAGTAGCGCCAGCAGCCGGCTGCGGCTCGCCTCCACGTGCAGGCGGGCGGCCCATTCGCCCGTCAGCGGTTTGCCGCCCAGGACATTGTCGATGACCAGTTTGGTCGCGGCCGGCGGCAGCAACTTCAACAGCGTCGAGATCGTCAACGTGGCCAGCGCGAAGCCGATTTTCAGCCGCAAGCCCCCCAGCAGCCCCCAGAAGGCGCCCAGCAAGGCCCGGAACGAACGGTTTTTGGGACCGACCGGACGCAGTTCGCCGTGGACCGGCCCTGCATACCGCAATTCGCCCGCGCGCCGGCGCCGCGACATATCGCGGCGGTACTCGGCAAACCGCAGCCGGCTGGAACGTCCAGGAAACGACATCCGAAACGAGAGCTCTTGGGCCTGGCGGGACGAGAATTGCGACCAACGCCTGCCATCCGCTCGCGCATCGCTTGCGCTGGTCCCCGAATCGCTGGCGGACGCATCACTGGCGTCGTTTCCATTATAGAGCAATGGAAACCGCCCGTGGGGGGAATTGTCGCGATATGCGAGAACGACTGCGGCCGCGGCGTTTCGCAGGGCGATCTGAGAAGATCGCCCCACGGAAACCGCCCCGTCGCGGTTTTTAACTCGCGGCGTCAAGCCCGGGGCTTCTCAAAGCTTGCTCCCCGGGCAAGTTTTTTCGGCCTGTCAAACCAGGCTGGTCGACAGCCGAGCGTCATGGTTTGCCAGGCCATCCTGACCGTCCGTCTCTTGCGTCAACCGCTCGAAGACTTCCTGGCGGTGAATCGGAATTTCGGCGGGGCCGTCGAAACCGAGCTTCACCTTATCGCCGCGAACTTCCAACACGGTCACCGTAATGGTCCCGCCGACGACGACCTGTTGCCCCTTCATTCGAGAAAGCACAAGCATGCCCAGATCCTCCTTGCTGGCGTAGAAACACAATTTCACTCGTCCTTGCAGGTCGCATCGGAACCATTCCGAAGGCACTTCCGCTTTGAACAACGCGAACGCACGCAAAAGCCTCTAAGCGATCGACAAAACACGCCCGAGAACTTCGCAACCCGACTGAACTTGTCCGCCATGAACAAGGTCTACGGCGTTAAGTTAATTTGGGGGGAAGAGGCGGGTCAATACCAATTTTTCAGAGCCAGTTCCCTGGTTTGCTAAACTCCGTGGCAACCGCATAATTGAGGCCTGAACAAGACACGAAACGTTGAGCGGCTAGGCGTGCGCGCCGTGAAATGACGAAAGCGAGTGCCAGCATGAAAGACTTCCTTTGTTATTACGTCACCAAAGAAGGCCGCGGTCCCGCGCAGGCTGAGGTGACGCGTCGCTCGCTGGGCGAACTTCCGGCGGGCGACGTGCTGATCCGAGTCGCTTATTCCTCGCTCAACTACAAAGACGCCCTGTCGGCCACCGGACATCCGGGCGTGACCCGCAAGTTCCCTCACGTGCCCGGCATCGATTCCGCCGGCACGGTCGTCGAAAGCCGCGCCGATGAGTGGAACCCGGGCGACGAGGTGCTGGCGACCAGTTACGACCTGGGGCAAAACACATGGGGCGGCTATGCCGAATACGTGCGCGTGCCGGCCGCCTGGGTCGTCCGCCGGCCGGAAGGGCTCACGCTGCGCGAGGCCATGATTCTCGGCACCGCCGGTTTCACCGCCGGCATGGGGCTCGACGCCTTGGTCGAGCGCGGCATCACGCCGGCCCGCGGCGAGATCGTCGTCACCGGCGCTTCAGGCGGCGTCGGCAGCCTGGCCGTCGCGATCCTGGCCAAGGCCGGCTATCAGGTCGTCGCTTCGACCGGCAAGGCGTCGGCCCACGAGCTGTTGCGCCAACTCGGCGCCGCGGAAATCATCGGCCGCGAAGACGTGCTGGACGAGAGCGACAAGCCCCTGCTGGCCGCACGCTGGGCCGGCGGCATTGATACCGTCGGCGGCAAGACGCTGGCCACGCTGGTCCGCTCCGCGCAGCACAACGGCTGCATTACCGCTTGCGGCCTGGTGGGCGGCGTGGATTTGCCATTGACGGTTTACCCGTTTATCTTGCGCGGCATTGAATTAGCCGGCATCGATTCGGCCGAATGCCCTCGCGAGCGCCGCTTGCGCGTCTGGCAAAAACTGGCTGACGAGTGGAAACCTGACAAGCTCGAGGAACTGGCCGTCGAATCGTCGCTGAGCCAGTTGGGCGGCCACATTCAGGAGATTCTCAAGGGCCGCGTCACCGGCCGCGTGCTGGTCAAGCCGACGGCATAAAACTTTCGGACGGCTTGCTCCCCGCCATGTACGAAACTTTCGATCACACCGCCGACCTGGGGCTGCGAGTCAAAGCGGCCGATCTCCCTTCGCTGTTCGCCGACGCCGCCCGAGGGCTGACTTCGGTCATCGTGGCGAACCTAGACCAGGTGCGGCCCGTCCAGGCGATCCGGCTGAGCGTCGAAGGGACCGCGCTGGACGAGTTGCTGTTCGATTGGCTCAGCGAAGTGCTGTATACGTTCGAATCGCAACGGCTGTTACTCTGCCAGTTCGACGTGCAGTTGACCGGATCTGGCCTGCAAGCGACCGCGCGCGGGGAGCCGCTCGATCTCGATCGTCACATGCTGG
>DASZUP010000278.1:0-2435 GCA_035547635.1 Pirellulales bacterium | reverse complement strand
CCGCAATACAGAAACGGCCTTCTTGGGAACGTTACCGTAAGTCAGGCAGGAGCAGGCGAACAAACGAGCATGCACATCCTGTTGCTTCAGCGCCGCGACCAGCGTCTCTGCGGCGCGCGAAAGCAATTCCTTGTCCCGAATCAAGCCTGGACGCTGCTGTTCAATGTGCCCGATAAACCACGCCGCCATGATTTTCGCGCGGCCGCCCGTGCGATCCAGCCCAGCGGCAAGAGCCGGGATCGCATCCATTCCCAGTTCACCCAATTGCTCCCTGAGCGATTCCAATCCGTCCAGGAGATCGCCCTCAGTCGCAGTCTCTATAAGATCCAGGTATGCGCAGATTGTCTTGGCTGTTTTGGCGGTAACAAGCGGCTGCCGATCTGACTCGCCCATCGCTCATTCCATTTGCATCGGGATTACCTTTTAACCAGGGACCGGCACCGCTTTTTCGCCTATTGTATTGAATGTGTCGAACGTTCTCTAGAACCGAGCATGCGGGCTGCCGGGCTGAACGGCGGGCAACGTTAGAGCGCCCTGGGGCACTTGATGGACTCCTTTGCCAACGGCATTGCTGACGGTGGTTGTGCCCTTCATTTTGACATTTAGTTCGTCTTCTGCGGCCAATTCCGCGATGTGTGGAACAGCGAAATAATGAGCACCTCGTCTTCCTTGACCCGGTAGATCAACACATACGGCAAGCCCGGCACGACCAGCTCTCGTGAGCCAGCTAAGCGCCAGGCTCGTCCGCGGTCTGGAAACTGCGCCAAGCTCGCCGCGGCTTGAATAAGCCGATCACGAACCAAGGCGGCATTCGCCGGCTCACTCGACCGCAGGAACTCGTACTCCAGGCGAAGGTGTTGCGCAAACCGCTTGGACCAACTGACTTTCATTTATCCCACGACCGCACTTCGCGGCGAAACTGCTCGTCGGTCAAAATCTCGCCGCGATCTGCCTCGGCGAGCGCCTGTTCCACTTCCTCGACCTGCCATTTCTGGTTTGCGATGAAATTAGCTACCGCCTGTTTGATGAGGTAGCTGCGGTCGCGGTCGGTCATTCCACCCAACTTGTCCAGGAACTTCACGTCATCCGCATTCAATTTGCAGGTTACGCTGACCTTCTCCATAAGCCCTCCTTCATTGCAATCATCGATCACACTACTGCTGAATGAGCCGCCGCGCAACAACTTTCGACGGCATACGGCGGATGACACCACGTTAACTTGAGGCAAACAACGTCCTTTGTTTATCTCTATCTTTCGAGTGCTGCCCAACTGTGCTACTTCAACGAATTGGGCACAAAAGGATATCTTTGGCCCATCATTACTTATAGTGCATAGCCTTTATCCTTGACACGATCCGCCGAAATGTGGCAGTCTTGGCGTATCGGGCAAAGAAGCAAGGGGCCAGGCATGCCAGACGTAAGAGTGCGCAATTTAGACGACTGGGTTGTTTCTGAATTGAAAGACCGGGCAAAGCGCCATGGGAACAGTCTCGACAAAGAACTGCGGGCGCTTCTGACCGAGGAAGCCATGCGGCCGCGGCAGCAGGCCGCCGCCCGCGCCGCCGAAATCCGCGACGCAATCAAGAAGGAATCCGGGACTCTTTCCGATTCCGGCCGCTACATTCGCGAAGAGCGGGATCGCACGTGACGATCGTCGTCGACGCCAGCGTTGCCGTAAAGTGGTTCGTGCCCGAGCAGGGCGAAAAGGCCGCGCAGCAACTCCTCACCGGGCGCGAGCCGTTATTCGCACCCGCACTGATCCGCATTGAAGTCGCCGGGGCAATTTTGCGGTATTTTCGTGAAGGGCGAATTCAGGAGGCTCAGGCGCACATGATACTCGGCGCCTGGGAAAACCTGCTCGCCAATGGCATCTTGCGGCAGATTGACGATGCCGAGCTATTTCACGAGGCCGTCGCCTTCTCGTTCATTTGCCGGCACACGCTCGCCGACTGCTTTTATCTCGCCGCCGCGAAAAGCCTTGATGCTCCGGTTGTCACAGCCGACGCCACCCAGCATGACCGCGGCAAACGCGCGTACAAGAGTATCTCGCTGCTCGCCGGCAGCAACCCCAACTAAGTCAGACGGAGGACAGAATGTCGCCTGAACGCACGAAGTACAGCGACCGTTGGCGGAGGGCGTTGCATTGCATCCAAGCGGAAATTCTACGCCGTGCAATGCGAGGTGGCAGCGTCGTTGACGAGCTGCTCGCCGAGCGCCGCGACGAGGCAAGCCGTGAGTGACGAAGAACACGTCGCGCCGACAGCGACGGCACTTATGCCGCGGGATGAGCGGAGGCAGCTTGCTGTCGCCGGCGCGCCGGCCCTGATTCTCGATGCAGGTCCGGCCGCGAGATTCGCCTGGGACGAGTTTTTCTCTGCTCAAATCCGCAACAGGCACACACGAGCGGCCTACCTCCACGCGGTTCGCCGCTTCCT
>DASZUP010000277.1:0-2100 GCA_035547635.1 Pirellulales bacterium | reverse complement strand
TGCGCCTGCCCGGTTCTTCGGCCGCCGAGCCGAGCCGGGCGGCGCAGTGCGCCGCTGGCGAGCTATTTCCGCCGGTCCCTTGCTTTAGCTATCAGCGGGGCTTGCGACGGCGCGGCTCGTCGGCGCCCAGCCCCATCGCAGCCCACAGCGGCTCTTGATAGTGTTGTCCCCATTCCTTGCCGTAGTGATCGAAGGCCACCTTGGGCGTATTGCCCATCAGTTCCGCCAGCGTCTCGATCGAACAGCCGGCGCCTTCGTTCCAGTATCCCGACAGCATCCGATGGGCGAACGTGTGCCGGCAGGTATAGCAGGAATAGCGGCTCCGAACGGCATCTCGGTCCCAGCCTAGCTTGGCTTTGATCTTCGTGAACCGCGAGACGCCCGTCACTTTCTTCCAGGCATTGCCTTGCGGATTGCGAAACAAAGGTTTTCCCGAGCCTTTCGGCGCGGTTCTCATCAGGCTCAGCGCCAGCTGGGCCGCCTCCGGCCGAATCGGGATCTTGCGAGTTCGCTGGGTCTTCGGAGAACGGACCCGCCACAGCATCCCGCGGGGCGTGTCATCCACTTCGTCCGCGGTAAGCCGCGCCAATTCGCAGAAGGGACGCAAGCCGGTATGGATCGCAGCAAACAAAAAGTCCGCAAAGAATGAATCCGTCGCCGCATACAGAATCTGCTCCTCCTCCGACGAAAACGACGCCAGCCGCGGCTGAGGGGGCGGTTTCTTCAGTCCCTTGATTGGATTTTGCAGGTCGTGCTCGCGGCCGGCATGATTGAAAGCGGCTTGCAGGACGGTCAGGATGTTGCGGCGCGTCACCGCTCCCCACGTCGGATGGCTTTCCAACCAATGTTGAACGTGCCCCCGTTTCAATTCCTCGAGCGGCAACGCGCCGGCGTACTTGCAGAATTCGTTCAGATAGCGGACGGCGTAGGCGCAATGATCCGCGCTCATCGCGCCAGCGGCTCGCCGCCGCTGGCACGTTTGCAGGTACTCAGAGCAAACCTTCGCCACGCACCAGGCTTCGCTCGGTGCTGCGGGCGCCGCAGCGTTTGTCGAGCGCCCGTCGCTCGCCAGCCGGACGCGCGCCAGCGCCAGTTCGGCCGCCTGCTTGTTCTCCGCGCCGCGGATCCGCTTGCCCGCCTGATCGAGCAACGGCACGCGCCGCTTGCCGCCCTCGAGCGTGTAGTACCAGCAGTTGGTCTGCTTCCAAAACCAAGCCGATCCGCGCCGCGCTCGTTGGCGCGGTGATTTGCTCCCCATATCGTCGACTTCTCCGCGTTGAGCCCGGCTCTCATGAGCGCTTGCGTCTGCCCTGAGGCGTCGGCTGCTTTCGCCGGGCGGATTTCTTGCCAGCTGATGCGGCTCGCGGCCGACCGCTGGCTTTCGGTTTTTGTCTCGCCGCAGCCGCCGACGGCGGAGCGCCGCCCGGGGCGGCGACGCCAATCGCCGCCCACAACGGCTCTTGGTAGTGCTGTCCCCATTCCCTGCCGTAATGATCGAAAGCGACCTTGGGCGTATCGCCGATCAATTCGGCCAGCGTTTCGATCGAACATCCGACGCCGCCGTTCCAGTATCCCGACAGCATGCGGTGCGCGAACGTATGCCGGCACGTATAGCAGGAGTACTTCTGCTTGACGGGATCTCGATCCCAGCCCAGCTTTCGCTTGAGCGCCAGAAACCGGACCACGCCCGCGGAGCTCTTCCAGGGTCTGCCTCGCGTGTTGCGAAACAGAGGCGTCCCCGACCCTTTCGGGGCGGTCGCCATCAGCCGCCGCGTGAGAGCGGCGACTTGCTCCGGCACCGGTAGCTTGCGGGTCTTCTTGGTTTTGGAAGCATAGACTCGCCACATCATGCCCCGCTCGAGCTCCTCGACGTGGTCGGCCGTCAAATGCGCCAATTCGCTGAACGGACGCAAGCCCGTGTGCAGGGCGGCGAACAAAAAATCGCGGAACTGCTCTCCGGCGGCTGCGTAGAGAGCCAGCTCGTCCTCCCGCGAGAACGAGTGCAGCCGCGGCTGAGACGCGGGCTTCTTCAGCCCCTTGAGCGGATTGGGGACGCCGAACATCTGTTCGGCCCGGTTGAAAGCCGCCAAGACGATCGAC
>DASZUP010000276.1:0-2389 GCA_035547635.1 Pirellulales bacterium | reverse complement strand
GGCGGCGGCGCGGGAGGCTCGGGCGGTGGAGGCAGCGGGCGTGCGAAGAACCGCTCTTTGACCGAGGCCAGCCATTCGTCGGTGGGCAACCCGTACGGGCGGAACTTCTCCAGAGCGCCGACCTCTTCGCTGTGGAACAATGCCCGTTGAGGTCCGAGCCGGCTGGCGGCGGGGGAGTCGATCAGGCTGCTGGAGTCGTTCTGGCTCATCTGGAATAAGACCCGCAGTTCCAACTCTCGCAGCGCCTGGCGGTCGAAGGTGCGCTGCAGGTTGTTGAGCGTGTCGCACCAGGTCATCACGGACACGCCCAAGCCGGGCCCTTCTCTCAGGATGTTGCCAAGCTGCTGAGCCGGGCTGGCCGCCTGTTCTTCGCCCATGCGGCTGAAGCCAAAGTCGTCGTCTTTCTTGCGCAGGTCGCGGAACCGCTGCAAGTCGTGAAGAATCAGGAACCACGGCGGAGCGTCGGTCTGGTTGGCGGTCTGGCGGCGCGTGACTTCGTTGGCGATTTCGTTCAGGAAGGCCGGCACGTCTCGCATCCCGCCGACGCGCACGTCGTGCGGCATGATCGCGGCCACCTTCTCGAAGAACCCGGCGTTGGGCGACTCGGGCGGGGTGCCGTCAAGGATGAAGAACTTCGCTCGGCCGCCGTTCGCAGGCATGGGAGAAACCTGGGCTGCCAGGCCGACCGTCGCTGCAGCCAGAATGCCGAGGGCCTGCAGATCGTTCTGGCCGATGAGCAGCAGGTTGTGCCCGCTTTGCCGTCGCATCAAGGCCGCCGTCGGGTCCTTGATGGCCACCGGATCGCCCAGGAACGCCAGCGGCGCCCGGTTGCCGAGATTCGGCCAGTCTTCGCTTTGCAGGAACGTATCGAGCAACGGGTTCTTGTCCAGCATGCCGGGCACGTTGCCTTCGAACACGATCAGCGGATACTGCTTGTCGCCGTTGCGCTCGTGCGAGAAGTTCTGAATCCTCGTCAGATAGTCTTCCTTGTCGACGTCGGGCAGGAAGGCCACCTGGAACGGATGGTTGGCATCCGGAAGCCCGCCGGCGTCGTTGTAGATGGCTTCGCCGGGACGCGAGAGCAAGCGGGCCGCCGAGTTCTCTTCGCTCAAGATCAAGTGCGCGTCGGCGTCGCTGCACTGCAAGGCGATGCGCACGCCCATCTGACCGAGCGTGGTGCGGGCCAGCGAATAGGCGCCGCCCAGCGTCTGCGAGCCCAGCAGCACGTGGATGCCGAAAGCACGGCCCTGGCGCACCAGGCGGTCGAACAGCAACCCGACGTCCTGGGCCACCTTGTCGTCTTCGACGAAGAATTCCTGGAACTCGTCGATGATCAGCATGATGCGCGGCAGCGACTCGCCGGTCACGCGGCGATAGCTGGACACGTCCTGGGCGCCCGTGTCGCGGAACTTTTCGCCGCGGACCTTCAGTTCGCCGTCCAGACGCTGCAGCACGCTCAAGCCGAACTCGCGATCGCTTTCCACCGACACGACGCGGGCGTGCGGCAAGGCGAACGTGGCGTAAGTCTTGAACTCGACGCCTTTCTTGAAGTCGATCAGGTACAGCTCGATTTCTTCCGGGCTGTAGACCAGCGCCAGGTTGGTGATCAGCGTGTGCAGCAACGTCGATTTACCGGAGCCCGTCTTACCGGCGACCAGGACGTGCTGCGAGGTGCCTTTGCCCAACTCCAGGTGCTGCTGTTTGGTGGCGCCGGCCGGACCGAGCGAAACGCGAATGCCGCCGCGAGTGTCCCCCTTCCACCACTCTTCAGGCCGCGGGGCGATCACGCGGAACGGCACTTCCACCTTGCTGGCGTTCTTGGCGCTTTCGCCGGCGCGGCGCACGATCTGGGTGAACAGATCGACGGCCGGCGGCTTGTCGAGCGTGAGCGGCAAGGCGCCGAAGTCCTGGTCTTTCCACTGGAAGTGGTCGTCTTTCCAGATGAAGTTGACGCAGTGCTGCTCCAGGTCCGAAAGCTTGAAGCCTTGCGGCATCTGCATCTTGGTGTCGACGCTGATCAGCGTGTGGACGCCGCAACGCGCGCCGCTGGAGACGATGCTCACCAACCGGCGGCAGGCGGCCTCGCTGAAATTGGCAGGGAAGTTGGCGACCACCAGGTAGCGGAACGGCTCGGCCACTTCGCCCGCTTCGGCGTTGTAGTCTTCGATCGTCTCGAACTCGTTGCGCAGGTACTTCTGGATGACCACTTCCATCTGCTCGGTCAGGTCGGCCAGCCGCGTTTCGATCTGGCCCGACTCGGTCCAGATGCGGGCGCCGATCAACTGCTCATCAAAGTCGGCCAGGTGCATGAAGGCGGCGAAGTTCTGGCCCAGGCCGATCGGATCGATGACCGTGTAGCGGACCTTGCCCGGCGGGATTGTCGTGGACA
>DASZUP010000275.1:0-7883 GCA_035547635.1 Pirellulales bacterium | reverse complement strand
CGAGGTCGGCAACCAGTGGCAAATCGCGGTCGATTATACGGCCAAGAACCAGGGAAGCTCGACGGCCAGCGGGAGGTGGACGGACGCGATCTATGTCTCGGGCCAACCGACCTTCAACTCGAGCGCGACGTTGCTCGAGACATTGTATTCCGGGAGCGACGTTCCTTCGTCGCTGGCGGCGGGGGCCAGCTATTCCGTCCATGACGTCGTGACGATTCCCAACACGGCGGCCGGCGCACGCTATCTGCTGGTCCACACCAACGTCGGGGCCGGTTCGAGTTCCAGTCAGGCCGAGACCGATGCGACGAACAACGTGTTCGCGCTGCCCATAACGCTCACGGCCCCGGCCGCTGACCTGGCGATTAGCAATCTCGCGGCGCCCGTCGCAGTCGAGGCGGGCAATGGCCAGTCGATCACGGTCTCCTGGAAGGTGACCAACCAGGGGTCGGCCGCAGCCGACAGTTATTGGTACGACAACGTGCTGGTCGGCAACGACGCCAACTACGACCGTAGTGCGACCGGTTTGTTCGGCTATTCCGGCAATTATCAAAGCCAGTTGCCGGCCGGCGCCAGCTATGTCGTGACGAAGTCGGTCGCCGCGCCGAACGTGACGCCAGGGGCGAAGCAATTGGTGTTCGTGACCGACACAGGAGACAACCAGGCGGAAACCCGGAAGTCCAACAACCTAATTGCACTGCCAATCACCTTCACGCAGGCCGACGTCGATCTGACGGTGACCGCTGCGACCGCGCCCGCCGTAGCCGTGGCCGGGGCTGCGATCTCCGTGAGTTGGTCGGTGAAGAACCAGGGAGGCGAAACCGCGGCGGGAGATTGGAGCGACGCAGTCTATCTGTCTGACGCGCCAACCTTCGACGGCAATGCGGTCATGATCGACAGCTTTTCGGGTCCCGCTTCGCTGGCGGCGGGAGGAACGTATTCTCCCGTGCAAACCGTCACGCTGCCCGGTTCGGCCAGCGGCAACAAGTATCTGCTGTTCGTGACGAATTACGGTCGCACGCAGGGCGAAACCAATTATGCCAACGACGTCTTTGCCGTGCCCATTGCGCTTTCGTCGCCCGACTTGAAGTCGACGGCGTTGACGGCGCCCTCGACAGCCATCCTGGGCGACAAGATATCAGTCAGTTGGACCGTGACCAATCAAGGGAGCGTGACGGCGCCGGGCGGCTGGAGCGATGCGATTTACCTGAGCGACACGCCGGGCGGCAATCCGTTCGGCGCGGGCGACACGTATGTCGGCAGTTTCTCGCACGACGCCTCGCTGGCGCCAGGCGCCAGCTACACCCAGCAGCAGACCATGACGCTGCGCGCGTCAGCCGTCGGCAATCGCTACCTGGTCGTCGTCGCCAACGCCTACGGAGAGGTTGGAGACGCGGATCTGGCCAACAACCGCTTCGCCGTTCCCATCGCGTTATCGGCCCCCGATTTGACCGTGACGGCCGCCACAGCGCCGGCCAGCGGCGTAGAGAGCGATTCGATTCAGGTCTCGTGGACGGTCAAGAACCAAGGCGCGGTGAAGGCGCCTGCGAACTGGACCGACTATGTCTACGTGTCCAGCCGACCAACGTACGACGGCACGGCGACCTACTTGGGGTCGTTCAATGAGTCGGCGCACACCGGGCTGGCAGCCGGCGCCAGTTATACGGAGAGTCAGTCGGTCACGCTCCCCGCGTTTGCCGTCGGCGCTCAGTATCTGTTGTTCATCACGAATCAATACGGCTATCAGCCGGAGTCGGATACTCCCGGCGATTATTCCAGCGTTGCCGCCAACAACGTGTTCGCCGTGCCGATTACGCTCTCCGCGCCCGACCTGGCGGTCACCGCGGCCGCGGCGCCGGCTTCGGCCGTGGTCGGCAACGGCGTTTCGATTCCGATCAGCTACACGGTCAAGAACCAGGGGAGCGTGTCGGCCGACGGCAGTTGGAGCGACTATTTGTATTTATCCGATCGGCCGGTGTACGATTCCACCGCCACGTACATAACCTCGCTCGGCTATCATTCCGACCCGCTGGCGGCCGGAGCCTCATACAGCGGCGCCGCGAACGTCACCGTGCCGAATACGGCCATTGGCGCTCGCTATCTGTTGGTCGTCACGAATCCTTACCGCAGCCAAGGGGAGAGCGATGCGGCCGGCAGTGTTGGCGCCAACAACGTTTATGCCTTGCCGATCACGTTCACGGCGCCGAACGTCGACCTGACTGTGACTGGTGCGACGGCGCCGGCGAGCGTCATTGCGGGCGATACATTTCCCGTGTCCTTTGCGGTCAAGAATCAGGGGACCGACGCGGCGGGAGCGAACTGGACCGATCAGGTCTATTTCTCGAAGTCGGCGGTTTTGGACTCCAGCGCCGTTAGCGTGGGCGGCTTCTCGGCGGCGCAGCGGCCCTTGCCCGCCGGCGCCAGCTACCTGCAAAACCAGAGCGTTACTCTATCGAACGTGCCGATCGGGGCGGGTTATCTCTTGTTCGTGGCCAACCGCTCGAACGATCAATCGGAAACCGACGGCGCGAACAACGCGTTCGCCGTGCCGATCACGGTCGGCGCACCCGATCTGGCGGTGACCGCGGCCAGCGGTCCCGCGTCGGCGATCGTCGGAAACAACCAGCAACTGGCCGTCAGCTACACGGTCCAGAACGTCGGCAGCGTGCCGGCGCACGGCAGTTGGTACGACGCGTTGTACGTCTCCGACAAACCGACCTTCGACAATACAGCGACCTTCGTGGCCCATCTCGAACAAAATCCGCCCGCGCTGGGGCCGGGGGCGAGCTATAGCGACAACTTCAACGTCCCGCTGAAGACCGTTGGCGCCGGCGCGCGATATTTGCTGTTCGTCGCTAACGCGGGACAAGGCTCCTACTATTCGGCCCAGCCCGAGGCGGATGGCCAGAACGGTCCCGGCGCCAACAACGTATTCGCCGTGCCGATCACGCTCACGGCGCCTAGCGTCGATCTGTCGGTCTCGAACCCGTCAGCCCCGGCCGGCATCGTGACCGGCGACAGCGTTTCCGTTTCGTTTAAGGTAACGAACCAGGGGAACGACACGGCGGGCGCGAGCTGGACCGACGCCGTGTACTTCTCGACGTCGGCGACGTTCGACAAGAATCAGGCCACTCTGCTGGAAAGCTTTCCGGCGGCACAGAGCCCGCTGGCCGGCGGCGCCGAGTACGACGTAAGCGGAACGATCTCCATTCCCGAACTCCCCTCGGGCGCCGGGTATCTGTTCTTCGTCGCCAACTTCAACGGCGACCAGGCCGAAACGGACGACGGTACCGATAACGTCGTCTCGCTGCCGGTCACGGTCGGCGCCCCCGACCTGGCCGTCACGGCGGCCAGCGCGCCCAGCTTCGCGAACACGGGTGATTCAATCAGCGTCTCCTGGTCGGTCGCCAATCAGGGCGCCTCGCCCGCGCCGGCCGGCTGGACAGATGTCATTTACTTATCGAACAAGCCCACGTTCGACTACAGCGCGCGTTATCTCGGCTCGTTCGACGAGAGCGCGCACGCCGGACTGGCGGCGGGCGACAGCTACAACGACTCGCAAACCATGACCGTGCCGACGAGCGGGTTCGCTGGCAGCCTTTATCTGCTGGTGGTGACGAACGCCTACGGCGACCAGCCGGAGAGCGACGGCAACGGTTACTACTCGCCCGGCGCCAATAACGTCTATGCGTTGCCGATCACGATCGGCGCCCCCGACCTGGCGATCACTACGGCAACGGCCCCGGCCTCGGCAGTCGTCGGCAATGCGAGTTCAATCGCGGTGAGTTACACGGTCGCCAACCAGGGCGCGGTCGCCGCCAGCGGCTCGTGGAGCGATAATCTCTACATTTCGGACAAGCCGGCTTACGATTCGAGCGCCGAGTACGTGACTTCGCTGCGTTACAACTATTCGGGTTTGGCGGCAGGCTCCAGCTATACGCAGAACAGCAACGTCACGCTGCCGCTCACAGCGACCGGCGCCCGCTACCTGCTGCTCGTGACCAACGCCTACGGCAGCATCTCAGAATCGGATGCTGCGGGCGGCGTTGACGCCAACGACGTCTACGCTCTGCCGATCACGTTGAGCGCGCCCGACGTCGATCTGGCGCCGTCGAACCCGACGGCGCCGGCCTCGGCGACCGTCGGCCAGAACATCTCAGTTTCCTTCGCGGTGACGAACAATGGGGGAGAAGCGGCGGCGGCTGGCTGGAGCGACGTGGTCTACTATTCGACAAAGCCGACCTACGACTCGTCGGCCGTCAGCGTGGGCTACTTCTATCCGTCGCAAGTTCCGCTCGGGGCGGGGGCGAGTTATACCGACAGCGGCAACGTGACCTTGTCGCCGTCGTTGCCGACGGGCGCCGGCTACCTGTTGTTCGTCGTCGACGCCTACCAAGACCAAGGCGAGAGCGACAAGACGAACAACGTCGTCTCGCTGCCGATTACGCTCGCGGCGGCCGACCTGGCGACGACCGCCGTAACGGCGCCGAGTTCGGCGGCGCTCGACAGTCCGATCTCAGTCTCGTGGACCGTGACCAACCAGGGCAGCGTGGCGGCCCCTGGCAATTGGATCGACGCCGTCTATATCTCGAGCCAACCCTATTGGCAGTACGGCGCCACGCAGATCGCCACGTTCAACGAATCGAGCCAATCGGGTTTGTCACCCGGCGCCAACTATACGGATACGCGAAATATCACGATTCCTTCGTATCTGCGCAGCGGCGACGTGTACTTGATCGTCCGCAGCGACGTCTACTCGAGCACGGGCGATACGAACCGGCAGAACAACTTTTTTGCCACGCCGATTCACTTGACCGCCTCGGCGGCCGACCTGACGGTATCGTCGGCTACGGCGCCGGCGACCGGCGTGCTGGGCGGGTCGATCGCCGTCTCCTGGACGGTGACCAACCAGGGAACGAAGGACGCTTCGTCCAATTGGACCGACGCCGTCTACCTGTCGACCAAGCCGACCTACGACAACACGGCCTTGTTCCTCGACCATCTCTATGCGCCGCCGCCGGCCAGCAGCCCTGTGACGCCCGGCGCCAGTTACACGCTCAACGACAATCTGTACCTGCCTGGCTCGACGACCGGGGCGATGTACCTGCTGTTCATCACGAACTCGAACCACAACCAGAGCGAGTCGGACGCGACCAACGACGTTTACGCGCTGCCGATCACGATCAGCGCGCCTGACCTGACCGTGTCGGCCGCTTCGGCGCCGGCGGCTGCGGCGCTGGGCCAGACGATTAGCGTCTCGTGGACGACCGCCAACTCGGGCAGCGCGGCGGCGCCGGCCGTATGGTACGACGCCGTCTATGTTTCCAGCAAGAACACGTTCGACAACACGGCCACGCTCATTGATTCGTTCTATGAGGGCGCGCAGACAGACCTGGCGCCGGGCGGTTCTTACTCCGAGACGCAGAACGTCAATCTGCCGGCGACCGGCTTGGGCCAGCGTTATCTGCTGTTCGTGGCCGACGCCGTCCACGATCAGCCGGAAACAAGCGAAGCGAACAACGTGTACGCCGTGCCGATCACGCTCGCGGCGCCCGATTTGACGGTCTCCGGCGCCGCGGCGCCGGCGGCGGCCGATCTCGGATCGCCGATTTCGGTCTCGTGGACCGTGCAGAACTCGAGCGCGGTCGCCGCGCCCGCTGCCTGGCACGATGCCGTCTACGTGTCGAGCGTCCCCACGCTCGACGGCACGGCCACGCTCGTGGCGCAGTTCGACGAAAGCGTGCAAGCAGGTCTGGCCGCCGGGGCCAGCTACACCGACAGCCAGTCGATCGCACTGCCCAGCACGGCCATCGGCCAGCGTTATTTGTTGTTCGTGACCGACATGGACCAGGGGCAGCCCGAGACGAACGCGGCCAACGACGTCTACGCGTTGCCGATCACGCTCAGCGGCGCGGACCTGACCGTCGCCAGCGCCACGGCGCCCTCGATCGCGGCGATCGGTTCGACGATCGATCTGAATTGGACGGTGAAGAACCAGGGCAACGCCGCAGCACAGGCGAGCTGGACGGACGGGATTTACCTGTCGAATACCAACGTTCTCGACGGTTCGGCCGTGTACGTGGGCGACTTCCCGGCCGGCGCGGCGCCGCTGGCGGCCGGCGCGAGCTACACGCTCAGCCAGAGCGTGACGATCCCCAACACGTCGCTCGGCAGTCGGTTCCTGCTGATTGTCGCCGATGCGGGCCAACAGCAAGCCGAGAGCAGCGAATTCAACAACACGCTGGCGTTGCCGATCCAACTGGCGCAAGTCGACCTGGCGGCCGGCAACGCTGCGGCGCCCGCCAGCGCCAACTTCGGCGATACGATCAGCGTGAGCTGGACGGCGACCAACGCCGGCTCAACGGCGATCAATCAGGCCTGGAGCGACCGCATCTATCTCTCGTCGACTAGCACGCTCGACGTCAACACGGCCAGGCTCTTGGCCACAGTGGGCGAATCGGGCCGGGCGCCGCTGGGCGCCGGCGCCAGCTATACGCAATTGGCGCAGGTGACATTGCCGCTGGACGCCACGACCACGCCTGGATCGTACTACGTGTTCGTCGTCGTCGACGGTTTGAACCAGGCCTCGGAAACCAACGAGACGAACAACGCCGTCAGTCAGGCAATCACGCTCGGCTTGCCCGCCCTGCCTGAACTCGTGCCGACCAATCTCATCGTTCCGGCCAGCGGCCTGACCGGCCAGGGCTTCAACGTCAGTTGGACCGATCAAAACCAGGGCGCCGCCACGGCGACCGGCCCGTGGCAGGATTACGTATGGATTTCGACCAGTAATACGCTGGACAACAACGCTCGATTCCTCGGCCGCTTTACGTACAGCGACTCGCTCGACCCGGGCCAGGCGGTCACTCGCACTCAGCACTTCAATCTGCCGGGCGCCGCGGGGCAGTATTACATCATCGTGCGAGCCGACGCCGACAGCGCCATAAACGAAGGGCCCAATGCCGCTCACAGTACGGCCACGAGCGCGACAACGATCGACGTCCAGACGACTCCGTTGCCCGACCTCGTCGTCAGTGCAATCACGCCGCCCGGCGACGGCGTGTTGTCGGGCATGACCGTGCCGGTCACCTACACCGTCACGAATAACGGCAACGCTCCGACGCAGGCGCCGCTGTGGTACGATGCGGTTTTCATCTCCCAGACTCCCGATTTGACGCTCACCGGCAACGACTTTACCGACGGCTTCAATATCATGGTTCAGCCGCTGGGCGTGCCGGTGTTTGCAGAAAACGCCAGCTACCTGGCGCCGGGCGAGAGCTACTCGCAAACGGTCAACGTGCCGCTGCCTGTTTCCGCGGCGGGCCCTTGGTACGTCTATGTCGTGACGAACCGGTCCTTCACGCACACGCCGCTGGACAATTTCATCGACACGGGCGCGGTGCGCGAGAGCGACTCGATCAACGATCTGACGCGCAGCGCGGCCTTCAATGTCACGCTTGCGCCGACGCCTGACGTGGCCGTGACGCGAGTCCAGGCGCCCACGCAAGCGTTCTCGGGGCAGACCATGAACCTTTCGTGGACCGTGACCAACCAGGGACCAGGCATTGCCATCGGGCAGCCGCTGCACGTCGGTTTCGCTCCCACGCAGCCCAACGTGCCGGCGACGCCAGCTCAATCGACTTGGCAAGAATCCGTCTACCTGTCGACAACGCAGTCGATCGACGCCTCCGCCGTATTGCTGCAAACGTTCACGCACAACGGAGCGCTAGGGCCGGGAGACAGTTTTACCGAGACCGAGTCGGTCAAGTTGCCGGTCGGCGTCAGCGGACAATACTACTTGATCGTCCAGCAGGATCCCTCGAAGCAGATCTTTGAGGCGGGCCTCACCGCCAACAACGTTTTGTCAACGTCCGCCACGACCAACG
>DASZUP010000274.1:0-1879 GCA_035547635.1 Pirellulales bacterium | reverse complement strand
ATCAAGAATTCGGCCGCCTCGATCTGCTCGTCAACAACGCCGGCGCCTTCGATGGCGGTCCTCTTGACGAACTTTCGCTCGAAGCTTGGGACAAAGTCATCGCCGTCAACCTGCGGGCGCCCTTTCTTTGCACCCGAGCCGCGATGCGCCGCATGAAGCGGCAAGGCGGCGGGCGAATCATCAACATCGGCTCGATCTCGGCGCAGCGCGTGCGCTTCGGCTCGGCGCCGTATTCAGCGTCGAAGCACGGCATCTGGGGCCTGACGCAAGTCACGGCGCTCGAAGGGCGCGAGCACGGCATCACCTGCTGCTGCCTGCATCCGGGCAACATTCAAGTCGAGCGGCGACTGACCGATCGCGTGGAGGACGCCGAGCCGATGATGTCGGTCGACGAGATTGCCGAAGTCGCCGTGCTCATGGCCACGCTGCCGCCGCACGTCGAAATGCTCGAGGCGATCGTGCTGCCCCGAGAGCAGCTTTACGTCGGCCGCGGGTGATCCTCAATGGTCGCTGTGAAGGCCCAGCCGCAACGAACGCAAAGATTCATGAAAGGGGATATGGGGATGCGGAGGGGATAGGGAGATAAGCAAGAACGAATAGTTCAAACTCTCATTTCTTATCCCGTTATCTCCTCCGCATCCCCACCTCCCCTTTTGAAAAGCGCTGAAATCCTTCAGTGCTCAACTGGCGGGTTGAAAATCTACTTCGACTTCGACTTCGACGAGAATTTCATCTTGTCGGGGTTCTTGCCCAATTCCAGCTCGCGCAAATACCGCTGGGCCGGACCCTTCTCCTTGCCGTCGATCTTGCCGTTGCCGTTGGTATCGTAGCGTTTCATGAACGCCTCGTACTTCGCTTTTTGCTGCTTTTGCACTTCGGCCATTTGCTTGTTGTAGGCGGCCGCCTGCTGCTTCATTGCCTGCTGGAAGTATCGCATGGCCGGGTTGCTGCCGCGGCCGCGTCGGGCGAATGCGGAATCTGCGGACCAAGCCAGCGAGGCGATGGCCAGCGTGGCGATCACGCCCCAGCGGATCGAACGCCAAGTGCGGAAACTCGAGCAGGTTGTCTTGAGACTCATCGCATTTCTCCAACCGTTTTAGGTCAACGCGCCGTTCAAGGTCTAGGCATTTGCCGAACCGCCGATTTAGGTTGCACCGCTGATAAGCGGCGGCTTATATTTGAGACCATGATAACATGGTCGACTGCGCCCCTGTTAGCTTGGCAGGATTAATTCTTTGCAAGCCTGCCGCGACCTTCCGAGAACCCCGCCGATGTACGTTTTTCGCCTGTCTTTCTCGGCCATTGCATTGACAATCTTGAGCTGCGGCGCGTCGCTCGCCGCGGATGCCGATCCGGCCCAGCCGGCGGCCGCCAAGGTCAGTTATTCCAAGGACATCCGGCCGATCTTCCAGGAACGTTGCCAAGGCTGCCACCAACCGGCCAAGCGGCAGGGCGGCTTTGCGATGACGAGCCTCGCCGAGATGCAAAAAGGGGGCGACAGCGAAGAGCCCGCCTTCGTCGCCGGCAAGCCCGACGAAAGTTTTTTGATCTCGCAATTGCTCTCCGAAGGCGGCAAGCCCCCAGCGATGCCCAAAAACGGCGACCCGCTCAAGCAGGAGCAAATCGAGTTGATCAAGCGCTGGGTGGCCGAAGGCGCCATGGACGACTCGCCCGATATGGCCGAGCCGGCGGTCGACATGGAGCATCCGCCCGTCTACAGCCTGGCGCCGGTGATTACTTCGCTGCGCTACTCGCCCGATGGCTCGCTGCTGGCGGTCTCGGGCTTTCATGAAGTCGTGCTGCATCAGGCCGACGGCAGCGGGATCGTCGCCCGGCTCGTGGGCCTTTCCGAACGCATCGAATCGGCCGTGTTCTCGCC
>DASZUP010000273.1:0-10387 GCA_035547635.1 Pirellulales bacterium | reverse complement strand
GGTTCAGCAGACGACGGATCAGTTCATTTCACTGTACAAGTTGACCGCGGAGATCGAATCCATTCGGGCGCGGACAGGGCGGCTGCCCAAGGACGAGAGAGAATTGATCGCGCTGCGCGGCCAGCCGATCTCAACGAACGGCGAGAGTGCCGTACTCAGCTACAAGCGACTTGACGAGGATCATTATCGTTTGGATTGCGTCCTCCAAAATTTCTGGGGGCGCCAACGCGATACGATCGGCTGGATCGTTCGCTACTACGGCCCTAAAACGCCGCGGCGGGTGCGCGTCGTTTTGTTTTGAGCGGGAGAAACGCCGATGGCGGCCGCCATGCCCGATGAATCAGCGACTCGCGAAGACGCCGTCTCCAAGAGCGCTTCATGTTTCATCTGGCTCTTGATGTTCGCGCCCATCGGCATTCTGGCCGTCTACTGCGTTGCCGACGCCTGCGCGAACTGGGGCGAGCGGGAATCCATGCGCCTGCGACATGTCGCCATGACCGAGCAGTTGCGGCGAATCAGGCAAGGCGAAATCCACTGCCTTGTGAAACCCGAGCTTGACTGTGTTGAGGAATTGCTCGCCGATGCAAAATGTGCGGAAAACATTGAGGAGGTCTATTTGAGCGGCGACGTGTCGGACGCACGTCTCGGCCGGCTCAGAGAACTTCCGCACCTGAAATCCGTCATTCTCCTTTTCAACGACAATCCGGATGTCTTCCTGGAGCGGCTGCAGGGGATGGATACGCTTGAAGTCTTGAACCTTGAGCATAGCTCGCCTTCTCGAAGGGGGGTTGAGTTCATTGGCAGTCTCCCAAAGATCCAGTCGCTTTCTCTTGACCTTGGCCGTAAGCAGGCCGGCGTTTTGGATGGGATCAGGAATCTTGCTGCGCTTGAGCATCTCACGCTGAGCTGGCGCCGGTGCGATGCCGACATCTTGCCGCTACTGCAAGGCCTGCCCAATTTGAGGACAGTGACAATTGAAAATGTCGACGACGGCGCCAAGGCGTTCGAAGAACTGTTACAACGGGCCCTGCCGGACTGCGACAGCTCGGTTGAACTAGGGCCATAGCCAGCGGATGAGCGTGAGAGTTCCGTGCATTTCGCGAGGCCCATCGTGCCAGGCGACTAGGTACGCAATCGCGGATCCCCGGAATCGTCACCGATTCCGCTACATCTCAGGCTCGTGCCGCCTCCGCGGGAGCTTCACGCTCTGCGGTTGCTGTGGCAAAATCGTTGGCGGGATTTTGCTGTCAGATTCCGTCGACTTCGGTGTGTAATAGGGTGAGCAGGAGCCGCTGGATATGACCGAGTCGCCGGAAACGCGTCTGAGCCTGATAGTGCGGTTGAAGGACCGTCGCGACCAGCAGGCGTGGGCCGAGTTTCTGGAGATTTACGGGCCGTTGGTGCAGCGTCTTGCACTGGCTAAAGGGCTGCAGCACGCCGATGCGGAAGATGTGGCGCAGCAGGTGTTCGGCTCGGTGGCGAAGGCGGTCGAGCACTGGCAGCCCGACGCCGAACGAGCACGGTTCCGCACCTGGTTGACTACGATTGCCCGCAACGCGATCGTCAACGCCCTCTCGCGCCGGGCGCCGGATCGGGCTTCTGGCGATACGGCGGAGCGCGAACTGTTGGCCGAATGTGCGGCGAATTCCGCGGAATCGCAGCTGCTATTGGTCGAATCTCGGCGTGAAGTTTTTCAGTGGGCGGCCCGGCGAGTGCAGAAAGAGTTCGAGCCGTCAACGTGGGACGCTTTCTGGCTGACGGCGGTCGAAGGCCGGGAGGTCGCCGAAGCGGCCGCCGCCTTGAACAAGCAGCCGGGCGCCGTCTACGCCGCTCGCAGTCGCGTGATGCGACGGTTGCGGCAGATCGTTCTCCAGTGGCACGGTACGGAATAACGCGATGGACGTGCAGCAAAATCAAGTGCCTTGTAACCAGGCATCTCGCAACGCTGAGACGATCGAGAGGTTCCTCGACGATCGGCTCAGCGCGGAAGATGCGGCCGCTTTCGAAAATCATCTCGGCGCTTGTCCTGTTTGTCGCAGGGAACTCGAAGCCCGGGCGGCGGCGGAAAGCTGGTGGCAGGAGGCGCGCGATTGCCTGACGCCGGGCGACCTTTCTCTCCCTTTGGGAGAAGGCCGCGTCGGAGGCTCTTCGGACGAAGCCACGCCCGCTTGGCTGCCGGCAACCGCTGCTCCAGGCGATGGCCCTTCGCTGTTGGCCGCGATCAGGCCGTTTTTGAATCCGACGGACGATCCGCGAATGCTGGGACGCGTGGGAAACTACGAAGTGGCGGGCATTATCGGCTCGGGCGGCAACGGCGTGGTGCTGAAAGGGTTCGATGCCGGTCTGAGCCGCAACGTGGCGATCAAGCTGCTTTCGCCGCGGCTGGCGGATAGCGCCGCCGCTCGGCGGCGTTTCTCGCGCGAGGCGCAAGCTGCGGCGGCCGTCATGCACGACAACGTGATGGCCATCCACGCCGTCGCCGAGACGCACGGCTTGCCGTACCTGGTGATGCCCTACGTCCGCGGACCGTCGTTGGAGAACCGGCTGCGATCCAGCGGCCCGCTGGCCCTGGAAGAGGTGCTGCGCGTCGGCCGGCAAGTGGCCGCGGGCCTGGCGGCGGCGCACGCGCAAGGGCTGGTACACCGCGATATCAAGCCGGCAAATATCTTGCTGGAAGAAGGGGTGGAGCGCGTCAAAATCACCGACTTCGGCCTGGCCCGGGCCATGGACGACGCCAGCCTGACTCGCTCCGGCGTGATTGCCGGCACGCCGCAGTACATGTCGCCCGAACAGGCCCGCGGCGAGCCGCTCGATCATCGCGCCGACTTATTCAGCTTGGGCTGCGTGCTCTACGCCGCCTGCACCAGTCGCTCGCCTTTTCGCGCGGAAAGCTCTTACGGCGTGTTGCGGAAGATTTGCGAGAGCGAGGCGCGCGACCCGCGCGAGTTGAACCCGGCCGTTCCGCTTTGGCTGTGGCGGCTTATCGAACGGCTGCTGGCCAAGCGGCCCGAGCGGCGTTTTGATTCGGCCAGCGAAGTGGCCCATCTACTTGAACAATGCCTGGCCCATGTACAGCAGCCGGCGAGGATTGCTTTGCCCGATGCGCTCATCGAGCGAGACCATCGCCGGAGGTTCTATTCCCCGGCGTTGGCCGTCGCAATGATCCTGCTCCTCGTTGGCGGCGGAATTGCGGCTCGGGCCTGGCAAGCAAGTTCGCCGCGCAAAGAGGCGCCCAGGCGATTGGGGGGCGGCAGCCCTCGGGTCCGCGTTGACGCGTCCAACGCGCCAGCCGGCAAGAAGAAAAACGCTCTTGTTTGGGAGGACCAGATCGAGGCATCGATTGCCCGGCTCGCAGCCGACGTCAAGCGGTTGCGCGGCGAAGGCGCCGAAGACCTGTGGAACGATTCGCTCTCTCGCCAAATCGGACAATTGAAAATGGATGTGGACCATCTAGATGCGAAGACTTCGGAACCCGACAATTCGACTCCCTTTCAGGAGAACCAGCCGTGAAACGAACGTCTCTACTTTTCTCTGTCGCTCTGCTCCTCGGCTTCGGCGTTGCAGCATGCCAGGTCGGCGCGCAAACTCCGGCGGCCAAGTCGACTGCTGCGCGTAGTCTGAATGCTGCGTCACATGGTGCGACTGACGCCTCTTCAAACGCAACCGCGGACGGCAAGCCGTCGCGGCTTAGCGTGGAAGCGGAGCAATTCGAGCAAGCGATGCAACGCACGAGCCGGATGGCAGACGAGCTTCGCAAACAGCATTCCAATCGCCATTCCGGCGCCGAAGGGGACGACCAGCAGTCGCTTCGGGTAAAGCTCCGGCCGCTTGTCGAAGAGAGTTTCGAAGCACGGCAGCGATTGCAGTTGGCGGAATTAAGGGAACTCCGCCGCCGCCTGGCCGAGATCGAACTGGCCGTCGCACAACGCGAGAAGCACAAGGACGCGATTGTCGACTTGCGCGTCGACGAATTGATGAATAGGAAGCCTTCCGCCTTAGCGGGGGCGCCTGCGCGAGCGCCGCAGTCACGCAGCAATCAAGGGCCGCAAGAGACCGTTCCAGAAGCCAACTCGCCGCTGCCTGCTGGATCGGAAACTGGCGTGGTGCATTACGTTCAGGAACAAGTGGAGATCAACGGCGAGGTCAAAGCGATCACCAGGCCGGTGATCGAATACCGACGAACCCCGAGTGTGAGTGTTTCACCGTATCGCCCGCCTCTGGCGGACTCATCGCCCGAACCGCGCGGCGCGACAAAAGATGAAGCAAACAGCGAGACCCGGCGCAGCGCCGAGGATGCGTTTGATTTCAAAACGCGCGAACAGCTTGCGCAGCTTGAACTGGAATCCGCTGAAGCGGAGCATGCCGCTGTTGGAAAAGAGCTCGATCGTGTACGCGAACTTCACAAGCGCACAGCGATCGAAGAAAGTGTCTTGGGGGACAAAGAGAGAGAGCACCGCCAGGCAGAATTCCAACTCAGGCGTGCCAAGCTCAACGTTGAAGGCCTGACTCGCCAGCGAGCCGAATTGCAAGCCGCCGTCGATGTCGAGGTAGCGGAAGCCGAGGAAGAAGTAAAGCGGGCAGCTTCGCACCTCACGATTGCCGAGGCCAACGCGGCGGCAGCCCGGGGGCAACTGAAACAGATGGAAGCAGAAGCCGAAGAGGCCGAGTCCAACCTGTCATTCTGCACCAAAGTCTACAAGCGTATGAAGGATCTCGCATTGGTGCAAAAGGCCGTTGATATGAAACTCGTGGACGAAAAGGAGGGAAAAATGCTCGCGGCCCAAGCGGCTCTGCGAACCGCTCAGGCTGCATTACCTGCGGGGAGAGCCCGCGTTGAACAAGCGGACGCCTCCATTCAAGAAGCCAGGGCGTCGCTGCACATCGCCGAGTTGCGGCTTAACGCAGCGCAGGCCCGTCGAGATCGGCTGAAGCCGGGCGACGCGACTGATGCGGTGGAAGCGGGGCCTTCTGAGTCCGTTCCCGCGAAACCGGAAGACAAATTGCACAGGTAGCGCGCTTGAAAATGGCTCGTGAGCCTGCCGCTGATCGTGGCGGCAGAAGCGGACTGAGGCGATTACTCCCCGCGGCTGCCCAAGCTGGCCAGGAACTCGCTCATCTCGCCGGCGGCGTGGGCGTCGCCGGTCTGGCGGGCTTTCTCAATGCCGTCGCGCAACACGGCGCGGGCCTCGATGACGCGATTGAGCTGGGCGAGTTGCTGCCCGGCCATGAAGAAGGCCGGTACGTAGGGCGGGTCGTCCGCTTGCAGCCCGGCAAGCAGTTCCAGGCTGCGGTCGTGCTCTCCTTCTTTGCCGACCTCCATCGCCAGGCTATAGCGCAGAAACGAGTCTTGCGGATCGTCGGCCAGCATGGCCTCAATCCGTGCTCGGCGGGAAACGGTCATGGAGAGCTCTCCGAAAGCGGGTACAAAAAAGCGGCTCCCGCATTTTGTGCGGGAGCCGCTGGAAAATCGACTGCAGCGCTCGGAATCTTCACAGATTCCACGACACTGTGGTCTACGGGCTGTGAACTAGAGATCGCCCTTGATCTCGAGCAGGGCGCCCGGCTTCTCGTCGGAGCCTTCCTTCGCCGTGCCGAACACGGTGACGTAGAGCGTGCCGTCGGCGCCAAAGGCCAGGTCGGTGGGTTTGTCGAGCGAGGCGATCTTGACCGCCTTGACCGAAAGGCTGTCGCCTTGACCCTCGGTATCAAGCCGGAACAAGCCGCCTTCGCTGGTCTTTTCCCAGGCGAAATCGACGGCATACAGCTTGCCCGACTTGGGGCTGTAAGCTAGCGCCGCGATGTCATACAAGCCGGCTTCGGCGCTGGCCTGAAGTTTGCCAGCGCCATCGTAGTAGGTCAGCAAGCTGTCCTTGCCCTTGCCGGCGACCTCGCCCATCTGGCCGACGACCAGATGGCCTTGCTTGTCAACGGTGATGCCGACCGGCGCGTCGACGTTGGTGGCGACCTTGGTGGCGATGAACGGTTTGAGCGCGCCGAGCTTGCCGTCTTCGCGCGCCGCCTTGAGCACCCAGCCCTTGGTGTCGTCGCCGTTGGAGGTGATGTACACGCCGTGCTTGCCGACGGCCACGCCGTAGAAGTTGCCTTCGCCCTTTTGCGACTCTTCACCGGGCGTGATCGGACCCAGCTTCTGTTTCATGTCATCCTGCGAAATTGACTTGCCGGGCGCCGGGATGGTGTAGACCTGCACCAACTCCTGGCCGTCGGGCAACCCGCCGCCGCCGACGACCAGCGTGTGATCGTCGAGCAGAGCCAGGCCTAGCGGGCCGATGGCGAACTTCGGGCCCTTGCCGTAAATGTCTTCAGGGAAACCGGTGATGAGGTCGGAAGCCTTGCCGTCTTTGGCATTGACGCGGATCACCTTGTGGGCGGCGCTATCGGAAACGAAAATCTCGCCGCTCTTGGTCACTTCCACGCCGCAAGGGTTGTTCAGCCCCTTGACCAGCGACTTGATCTGCGGTTCGGCCGCCGGCAACGTTGCAGCCAATGACAGAGCGACCGCACAAGCCAGGCTGAGTCTCCAATGCATCTTCATCGGTCTTTTCTCCTCGAGTGAGTTCGATTTTCTTTCCGAAAGTCCTACGTCGCTTCCAAGCTTAAACGCTCGCCTTTATCCAATCGCCCGCTCGGCGCGTGGTGCAAGAGCCAACGCCTGCGGCGCCCTTACTCGGGCAGTTTCGGCGGCTTGACGGCCGGGTAGCTTTTGCTGCTCAGGCCTTCTTTGAGAAACGCCGCCAGATCCGACTTCTCTTGCGCGCTCAACTGCAGCGGATAAATCTCTTCGTCCAATTGATCGTTCGGCACGCCGCCTTTGTCGTAGTAGTCGATCACTTCTTCCAAGGTCTTGAAACGCCCGTCGTGCATGTAGGGCGCGCTGCGGGCGATCTCGCGCAGTGTGGGCGTCTTGAAGGCCCCTCGGTCTCCCAGCAGGCTGCTGACCGCTTCGCGGCCGACGTCGGGCTTTGCGTCGTCCATGCCGACGCCGATATTGTGAAAGGCGCCGTCCGTGAAACCAGGCCCCGCATGGCAGGCGCTGCAGTGTCCGCGATTGAAGAATAGCTTGTATCCGCGCGCGGCGGGCGCCGACAGGGCCGATTTATCGCCCGCGGCATAGCGATCGTACGGAGCGTCGCCGGACAGCACGGTCCGCTCGAACGCGGCGATCGCCTTCGCGATGCCGTCGGAGTTGACGTCCGTAGCGAAAACCTGCTGGAATTGGCGCTGATAGCCGGAGATTTTCTTGAGCTTGGCGACCACCTCTTCCAGAGTCATGTTCATTTCAATCGGATTCTGGATCGGTCCCAAGGCTTGTCCTTCCAGTTCTTCCGCGCGACCGTCCCAGAACTGCAGATGCTGGTAGGCGGAATTAATGATCGTCGGAGCGCTGCGTCCCCCCTTCTGGCCGCCAACGCCGGTGGCGAACCGCTCGCCGTTGGACCAACCCTTGTTCGGATCGTGACAACTGGCGCAACTGATCGTGTCGTCGCTCGACAGACGCGGGTCAAAATAGAGCTGCCTTCCCAGCTCGATTTTGGCCGCGGTCAGCGGATTGTCCTTGGGAATGGGGGGGGCCTTCAGCCCCTTGGGGACGGCAAGTTGATATGCTTCCTCAGCGCCCGCAGCTCCCGAAAAGGCGCAGGCGGCCAACAGCGCAGTCGCCGCGAAAAAATAACGCATGGCAGGTCTCTCCAGGAAGGCTCGTCGGTGCGGCTCAACTCACAAAACCGGCAGGGACCGTATTGTGGCCAAGTCGCGGCGAAGCCGCAAGCAGAAACCCGGGGCGAAACGTCAAAAGTCAGCGGCCAATAGGCGAGAGCTGCTCCGTTCTCCCGGCCGTTAGTGCATTTGTACCGCCCGCATTCAGCCGATGCCGTGAGCCGCCTCGTAGGCGGAGATTTTGTCGGCGTGCTGCAAGGTCAGACCAATGTCGTCCAGCCCGTTGAGCAGGCAGTGCCGGCGAAAATCGTCGACTTCGAAGGACAGCTTCAAGCCGTGCTCGTCGCTGATCGTTTTGCTTTCCAGATCGATGGAGAGCTTATAACCCGGATGGGCGGCGGCGCGGCGGAACAAATCTTCGACCTGGGCTTCGTCGAGCCGGATTGGCAACAGGCCGTTCTTGAAGCAATTGTTGTAGAAGATATCGGCGAAGCTCGGAGCGATCAGCGCGCGAAAGCCGAAATCTTCCAGCGCCCAGGGGGCATGCTCGCGGCTTGACCCGCAGCCGAAATTGCGACGGGCCAGCAGGACCGACGCGCCCTGGAATTGTGGCCGATTGAGTTCGAAGTCCGGATTGGGCGAGCCGTCGGGCAATTGACGCCAGTCGAAGAACAAGAATTCGCCGAAGCCGGTGCGCTCGATGCGCTTCAAGAATTGCTTGGGAATGATCTGGTCGGTATCGACATTCGGCCGGTCCATGGGGACGACAAGGCCGGTGTGCTTGGTGAAGGGGTTCATCTCGGGTTGCTCCTTAGTTGCGCCGGCGCCGTCTAGTTGTTGTATTTCCAATCGCGAATGTCGACAAAGTGGCCGGCCACCGCGGCGGCGGCGGCCATGGCGGGCGAGACCAGGTGCGTGCGCCCGCCTTTGCCCTGCCGGCCTTCGAAGTTGCGATTGCTCGTCGACGCGCAGCGCTCGCCCGGCTTGAGCGTGTCGGGGTTCATGCCCAGGCACATGCTGCAGCCCGCCTCGCGCCATTCAAAGCCGGCCGCCGTGAACACGCGGTCCAAGCCCTCCTGCTCGGCTTGTTCCTTGACCTGGCCGCTGCCCGGCACCACCATCGCGTGTACGCGGTCCGCCACGTGATGACCGCGAACCACCGCGGCCGCGGCTCGCAGGTCCTCGATGCGGCTGTTGGTGCAAGAACCAATGAAGACGCGGTCGATGTCCAGTGCCGTAAGCGGCGTGCCGGGTTTCAGCCCCATGTATTCCAAAGCGCTCGCCGCGCTCTTGCGATCATTTTCGTCGGCCAATTCGGTCGGGTTAGGAACCTTTTCGGTTACCGGCGCCACCTGGCCGGGGTTGGTGCCCCAGGTGACTTGCGGGACGATGTCGGCTGCATTGAAAATCTCCACCCGATCGTATTGGGCGCCGGGGTCGCTCGGCAGTTGGCGCCACCGTTCGACCGCGGCTTCGAAATCGGCCGGCGCAAACTCGCGGCCGCGCAGGTATTCGAACGTTTTTTCGTCTGGAGCGATCATGCCGGCCCGGGCGCCGGCTTCGATCGACATGTTGCAGACGGTCATCCGCTCTTCCATGCTCAGCGCGCGGATGGCGCTGCCCGTGTATTCAATGCAGTAGCCGGTGCCGCCGTCGGTGGTCAGCCGGCCGATGACGTACAGGATCAAGTCCTTGGCGGTCACGCCCGGCGCCAGTTGGCCGTCGATGCGGATTTCCATCGTCTTCGGCTTGTACTGCAGCAGCGTCTGCGTGGCCAGCACGTGTTCGACCTCGCTGGTGCCAATGCCGAACGCCAGGGCGCCGAATGCGCCGTGCGTGGCCGTGTGGCTGTCGCCGCAAACGATGGTCATGCCCGGCTGGGTGAAGCCGAGTTCAGGACCGATTACGTGTACCACGCCTTGCTTCCGGTCGCCCAGATCGTACAGGTGAATGCCGAACTCGCGGCAGTTCTGCCGCAGCGTGTCAATCTGCTGTTTCGAGATCGGATCGGCGATCGGCAAGGCGCGGTCGGTCGTGGGAACATTATGATCGGGCGTCGCCATGGTTTGCTCGGGCCGGCGAACCTTGCGTCCGGCAAGACGCAGCCCTTCGAACGCCTGGGCGCTGGTCACTTCGTGAACCAGGTGCCGGTCGATGTACAGGATGGTCTGTTTGCCTTCCTCGGCCAGGACGACATGATCGTCCCAGATCTTAGCGAACATCGTGCGCGGGGCTGCGGGAGGTGTTACCGTCATCGTTCTCGTTCTCGTCGAAATTAATAAGGACCGCGTGCAGCGCACCCGAGTCCGAAAAAAGAGAGTCAGTGCGCCACTGCGGGGCAAGCCGCCCCACAGGGCCGGGCTGTCCGCCGAAATCGTAATCCGCCATTATAGCGGCCGCAAACAACCCTGGCGAGTTGCGGTCGAGGCGGCGTTTGGAGCGAATTGCGTCGCACTGCAAAGGGTTCAGCCCGCCGCAAACGCAGGTGCGTGCTCGCTCTCGTACCACCAACGGGCTGCGTGCTCGCGGCTCCAGTCGGCGGCGGCTTCGCAATCCGCAAGCGCTTGGCCCAGGCTGGATACGTTCTGGTACCGGTCCTCGGGCTGCTTGGCCAGGCAGCGCATGACCACCTGCTCCAAATCGTCGGGGATGTCCGAGCGGAGCCGCGATGGCACGACGACCTCGTCATGCGCCTGGGCCAGCAGCACTCGCA
>DASZUP010000272.1:0-2326 GCA_035547635.1 Pirellulales bacterium | reverse complement strand
GCTGCTGATCACGCACGATCTGGGCGTGGTGGCGGAAATGGCCGACGACGTCGTGGTGATGTATGCCGGCCGGGTCGTCGAGAAGGCGCCCGTCGGCGACTTGTTCGGCAAGCCGCTGCACCCTTACACCCGCGGCTTGTTCGCCAGTCTGCCGCGCGTCGATCGGGAAGACGATCGGCTGCAAGCCATCGAAGGCAACGTGCCGCCGCCGACGCAGTTTCCCGCCGGCTGCCGCTTTCGCGAGCGCTGCTCGCTGGCGGCGGAAAAGTGCCATCAGGATCCGCCGCTGGTGGAGTTGGAGCCGGGGCACTTCTCCGCCTGTTGGTTTTCTCGCGAGATTGCCGCGGGCGAGTTGACTGAACCCTCTGCCGCCGTCAAGGCGGCGCCGTGATGGAAGCAGTATGAACGCATCGCCCGTCAGCGCGCGGAAAACTCACTCGCCTGCAATGCAGGGCGAAACGCTGCTGGAAGTACGCGACCTGGTCAAGCATTTTCCGATCCGCGGCGGAGTCTTCTCGCGAGTTCGCGAATGGGTCAAGGCCGTCAACGGCGTGAGCTTTTCGCTTGGCAAGGCGCGGACGTTAGGACTGGTGGGCGAAAGCGGCTGCGGCAAGACGACCGTTGGACGCACGCTATTGCGCCTGGTGCGGCCGACATCGGGACGCGTGTCGTTCGAAGGACGTTCCGTACTCGACTTGCCGCCGGCCGAGCTGCGCACGCTGCGGCGACGGATGCAGATCATCTTTCAGGATCCCTACGGTTCGCTCAATCCGCGCATGACCGTTGGCGCCACCGTCGGCGAGCCGCTGGCGATCCACGGTTTGAGCCGGGGCGCCGAACTGCGGGACCGCGTGCGGCAGTTATTGACGCACGTCGGGCTGCCGGCCGACGCCATCAACCGCTATCCTCACGAGTTCTCCGGCGGCCAACGGCAGCGGATCGGCATCGCCCGGGCGCTGGCGCTGAATCCGGCGTTCATCGTCTGCGACGAGCCGACCAGCGCCCTGGATGTTTCCATCCGGGCTCAGGTGATCAACCTGCTGAGAGATCTGCAGGCCGAGCACGGGATCAGCTTCTTGATGATCAGCCATGACCTGGGCGTGGTGCGGCACATCAGCCACGAGGTGGCCGTAATGTACCTGGGGAAGATTGTCGAGCAGGCGCCGACTGAGACCTTGTTTCGTGCTCCTCGTCACCCGTACACGCGGGTCTTATTATCCGCCATTCCGCTGCCCGATCCGAATCGGCGCCGTCCGCGCGTGGCGGCGACCGATGACGATATTCCCTCGCCGATACATAGTCCCTCCGGGTGCGCGTTCCATCCGCGCTGTCCGCTCTATGAACTCAAGGGGCGGCCGGAACGCTGCCGAGCCGAAACGCCGGAACTGGCTCCGGTCAGCGGCGGCGGCGAGCACGTTGCCAGTTGCCATTTCGCAGACGAGAGCGAAGCGCTGCTCAACAGCGCGTCGGCGCAGACTTCTTGACCTGGCGGGCCTGTTCGGCCAGTTCGCGTTGCCGCCGAGCTTCGGCATGGCAACCGCGGATGCGCCGTTCAACCTCGGCGACCAACTCTCGTTCGTCGTAACGGGCCGCCGTTTGGCCGTCGATCGGCTCGCCGAACTGGATATGAATCGTGCTGACGCCCGGCAACGGCCGGCGGCGCGGCCAGGCGTCGAAGGCCCCTTCAATCGCCACCGGCACGAGCCAGACGTTGCCGCGCTTGGCCAAAACGCTGAAGCCGGGTTTGATCGGCGCCATTTCACCGTCGCGAGTGCGCGTGCCTTCCGGGAAGATCAGCACCATTTCGCCCCGCTTCAGCCGTCGCAGCGTTTCCTTCAAGCCGTCCAGCCCCAGGCCGTCGCGGTCGATGGGAATGGCGTCGAGCGATTGGATCAGCCACCGGAACGGCGCAAAGCGGAACAGCGTCTTGCGCGCCAGGTAGTTCAAGCGCCGGTCGCAGGCCAGCCCGATCAGCACCGGATCAAAATGGCTCTGATGGTTCGACAGCACCAGCGCGCCGCCGGCCGCCGGCACGTGCTCGCGTCCCGACACGCGAATGCGGAACAGCACCACGGCGATCAACCGGCAAACCACGTGCAGGAAGCCGTACCACAGACGTTTGGGAAGCGAGCGTTGAGAAATGGCAGGGGCGTTTGGGTTAGAGGCTGGGTTGCGCAAAGCTGCGCGGTTCGGCGAATCGGCGCTGTGCTGGTTTTGTTCCGCCACGATCCGGGCTCGTCCCGGTCGGGCAATGATTTGCAGCTAGAAACACTTACCTTGCTGAATTGCTCGCTTCCCTTTTCCGCTTTTGTCCGCCGCTGCAGCG
>DASZUP010000271.1:0-5908 GCA_035547635.1 Pirellulales bacterium | reverse complement strand
AGGCCGGCATCAGCGCGCCCAGGAGCAACATGAAGTACGAGCGATGCAAGTGGATCACAATCATGTCGCCCGGTACGAACTTGGCTTCGAACCCGCTCCAGACGATCCACGCGCCGCCGATGATCAAGGCAACGGCAAACGGGCCCACGAGGTACTTGGCCCACCAATCTTTTTTAGCTTGAGAGATCATGTTGAGATTCGCGGATACGCTTGCGGTCGAGAGGGATGCTGCCAAAACTTTGCGTTTGACGCATGGAGATTTAACCGGCGAATGCACGCCAACGCAAGGAATCTCATCAAAAGCTAATATAGCGCTTACGCTTCAGACCACACGCTGAGTATTGCGCGGCAGCCGCGTGCGTTTCTGCTCGCTCAGGCATAGCGAGGAGGCTGCGATCGGCTCAAAGAATTAGCAGGAATGAGGGGCGAGTTGCGCGGCTCATATTCGCAAGAGCTTCCGGCTCACGCCCGACGCAGTCGCGGCGAGCGGCCGGACGAATGGGGCTCGCGGCGCGCGGCGGGAAGGACTTCTTGCGCCGCGCCCCCCTGCCCCGCCCCGCCCGGTTCCAGGGTGGCGCCGCCCAGCACGCGGCGGACGAGCGACGGCGGCACGAACGACAGGCAGCCGATCAGCATGGCCAGGCCGAACGTGATCATGCCCATGAAGAAGGCGATGCCCAGGTGCAGCGGAACGGCCAAAGACAAAATCACCGGCCTCAGGATGCGCGGCCAGACCAGCACGCAGAAGAACAATTCCCAATAGACGGTGACCTGCGTGAGCACGGCGACGGTCAGCGGCCAGGCGGCGAGCCAGGTGACGTCGAGCGACTGGTACTCCAGGTTCGCCACGGCGCCCCACAACGCATCGCCGTACCACCACGACTCGCCGTGCAGCTTGCCGAGTCCGGCGAAGAAGTAAATCACGCACATGTGAATCTGAATCAGCCGCGTGGCGATGTTGCCGCTCACGCTTGGCGCCGCGGGGGGCAGCCGGGTTCCAGCGCGGCGAGCCGCCAGCCAGCGATCGAGCGAATAGGCGCCGCCGCTCGGGCCGATCATCAGATACATGGCCAGCATGCAGTTGATCTGGTCGAGACCGAACAGGGCGCCCGGCAAGCGATTGACGTACGAGACCGCCGCCAGGTAGGCCAGCACGGCGACAATCCGACTGGCCAGGCCCAGCATCAACATGGCGAACACGACCAGCGCCGCGATATGCACCGTCCACAGTGCTGCGGGCGATTCGATCAGCCACCAATAGCTCCAGGCATAGCTGCGGCCGTCCTGCATGGCGAGCGCCTGCTGGGCGGCTGCGGGCGAGACCCAGGCATGCGCCCCGAAAAACGCTTCGAGCCCTAGCGACCATACGACATGCGTATAGAGCAGCATGGCCCCGGCCAGGATGCGGATCAGACCCAGGGTGGCCGGATCGCTGGGCGTGAACCAGAAGCGGTTCCAGCCGTCGCGCGCCGCGCGAAACAACTCGCGGAGGTAATCGACAACCAGGCTCATTTCGGCTCCTTGGAGTAAGCGCCCAGCGACCGCGTGCGGTACAGACGCGGGTCGTCAAGACGCATGCCCTTAAGTACGTCGTCTTGCGCCGGGATGGCGTGCTCGACCAATTCCAGCGTGACGCGTTTGCCGTCGAATTCGTCCAACAGGCGGTCGGCGTAGGAACGGACGTATGCCTTCTCGGCCTTCGAGAGCGGCTGCCGCTCCCACGGAACGCGGGGGTCGGGCGGTCCGTCCGGCGGCAGCGAATTGACAAACTCGCTGAGCATGAAGTGCCGGTGATAGTACAGCCGGGGCCAGTGCTCTTTCGGATCCGGAAACACGCCGCGGACGTGCGAACCGTCTGCGCGCAGCACGTCGTACCGAATCAGGTGGCTCGGTCCCGGGTCGGGGCCGAAGAACTTGTAGCCGTGATCGAGGTACGCCGCTTCCAGGTACGGCCGATAGATCGGCCGTAGCGCGTCGGCCAGCACCGAGCGAGGCACGGACCAGGGGCCGACCAGCAATGCGAGCAGATGCCAGGCCAGCAACAGACTGACCAGCGCGCGAACGCGCGGACTCCAGCGGCGTGTGGTTGACTCTGAGCGGCGATCTTGAGTTCGGGGCTTCATGGCAGCAGGCCTTTCGGGCGAGGCGACCCGGCGAGCGAACATCAGTACGGATGGCGTCGCCGCCGGCTCCAGGCTGTTGCTGTTTATCGGTCCCGTGATTGTGCGCGGAAAAGTAAATCGCGCCAGCGCCTCGCCCGCGATTCAAGTCGCCCAGCCGCCACGGACGGGACAATTGCGCGGGCTGCTGGACTCCGAAGTCCTGCAAGCGCGCGAAGAAACCCTCGCACGAGTCAGGCTCGTGCGAGGGTTCCGCGGATAGTTCGCGCGCCGCATGGCGCGGCGTCTCTTCGCAAATCGACCTACTGACGATCGACCGTGGTCTGGGCGACCTGCGGAGCGTCGAAGGTGATGTCCAACTCGCGAGCGTCGCCGCCGTTGAGCGAGACGGTTTCTTCCTTCGTCATGGTCTTGCCGTTGCGCTGCACTTCCACTCGCACCACATAATCCTGCCACTTCTGGCCGGCTTGCAGTTTGGTGGTCGAGAAGCGGCGGACTTCGCCGCTGCCGTGCGTCTCATTGCCCGACAAGTACACCTTGGCGTCGGCCGGCACGTGCAGCGTGAGGCTGGTGTTGACCGGCTGCTCGGCGACTTGCTCTTCGTCCCCGGTGAGTTCGAACGTGACGTCCGAACTGTCGCCGGCGCGGAGCTTGACGGTCTTGGTCTGGCTGACGCTGCGGCCGTCGCGGATGAACTCAGCACGGATCTCGTAGCTGTAGTTGTATCCCGGGCGCAGACCGTTCGACACGTAGTGCCGCTCGGCGCCACTGCTCTTGGTGGCCAGGCCGTTCACGAACACTTTGGCATCGGCCGGAACGTGGACGTTGAGCGTGGCGTTGTTCAACCAGGCCGAGTCGCCGGCGGGCGGAGCCGAGGGCGGAATCTCGCCCGGAGCAGGCGCCGGCGCCGAGGGCGGAGCCGGAGTCGAGGGCGGAGCCATCATCGGGGCCGATGACTCGATTACCGTGCCGCCACTGGAACCCCAACTGCCATACGAACCGCCGCTGCTGCCGCCGCTCGAGCCGTAGCTGGCATAATAGCCGCCGCTGGAGCCCCAGCAGCCGGACGAGCCGCTCGAATAATAGTAAGCATGGCGGTGATGGCGGCGCCAATGATGGTGGCCCCCCGAAGAACCCCACGAGCCATACGAGCCGTAAGAACCATACGACCCGTACGAGCCGCCCGACGAGCCCCAACTACCGTACGATCCTCCCGACGAGCCGCCGCTGGAGTGACCCCAGAAGGCGTTCGCCTGCGACGAGCCGACCATCGCGATGGTCAAAGCAGCCGCTCCCAGCGTCAGTTTTTTCAGATTCCTTCGTAACATGCGTTCCTAGCTCCCCTGAGAGTCATGGAAATTTGGAGATTTGATCCAACCCCGAAAACATACCAACCATAGCTTGCAATTCAAGTAAACTGCGTTGTTTTTGACGGTTTGTAAAATTGGGGTGAATGGGATGCGATTTCTAATGATCGTAACGGATAGATCTAATTTGTGGAATGAACTGATTTCTATCTCCTTTTGAGCAAACTAGTTGCGACTCTTGTGCGGAGCTCGGCGCCAGGCAGAAAACTAGCTCTTTTGGAGAGATCTGATTCTCGCGGGAAAAGCCGCCCTCGCCATAACCTGGTTCCATAGGCGGGAGCGTAAACCGCCAGTTGGAGCGGCTAATGGGGCTGGGCCTGGCAGCCGAAGCAGTATTTTTGGCCTCGGTCTGCGGCTGTAGCGGGGCCTAGAATGCCCTCCGTTGTGCAGCGCTGTTGCTGCCAGTGCATAGCGTCGCTGATCGGTCTCTCCGCGACCCTTTCTCAAGCATGGAAGCGAGACGTGAACCAAGGCGTGTGGGCCTGGCGATTTCCCTGGGCGCTGCTGGCGATTGCGGCGGCTCTGGTCTGTTTGGGATGGCTGGGAATCGCCCGTAGCGAGGAACTCGCCGGCGGCGCCGTCCGATACGGGCGCCAGCAAGTCGTGTGGTCGGCTGTGGCCGTCGCGGCGGCGGCGTGCGCCGCCGCGCCCAGCTATCGGTTGCTCTGTCGCTGGAGCTATGCATTGTTCGCCGCAGCACTCGTGCTGTTGACGCTGGTCTATTTCTTTCCAGCAGTACATGGTGCGCACCGCTGGATCCGCGTCGGCGGATTCAGCTTGCAGCCTTCGGAGTTCTCGAAAGTCGCCTTTGTCCTGGCGTTGAGCCGCTACCTGATGTATCGCGACAACTACCGGCGCTTTCGCGGCCTTGCCGTGCCGTTGGCAATTGCGCTGGCGCCGGTGGTGCTGATCCTGCGCGAACCGGACCTGGGAACCTCGCTCGTGTTTCTCCCCGTCCTGTTCGTGATGTTGTATGCCGCGGGCGCCCGGCACGTCGACTTGTGCAAGCTGGCGTTATGCGGGTTGGCGTGCCTGCCTGTGTTATGGTCGCAGATGAGCCGAGAGCAGCGTTCGCGAGTAACCGCCTTGTTTGAGCAAACCGCGCCGGAGGAGGCGCCGACGGACGACGGCTATCATCTGCACAAGGCGAAGCAGTTGCTGGCCATGGGCGGCATGTGGGGCAGTCTGGCCGCCGGCGAACCGGTTGACGACCCGGCGGCGTATCGTCTGCCGGAGGACCATACCGATTTTATTTTTATCGTGATTATCGAGCGACTTGGCTGGTTCGGCGCCGCCGCGGCGCTGGGGCTGGTCGTGGCCTTGTCGTGGCGAGGATTGGCCGTGGCCGAGTCAACGCGCGAACCGTTCGGCCGTTTGGTTGCCGTCGGCGTGGTGGCGTTGTTTGCCGTGCAAGCGCTGATCAATACCGCCATGACGGTCGGGTTGCTGCCCATCACCGGCTTGTCGTTGCCGTTGGTCAGCTACGGCGGCTCCGGACTCGTCGCACATTGCGCGGCGCTGGGGCTGCTCGTCAACATCGCCTTGCGACCTGGCTACGAAGTCGCCGGGGAGCCATTCAGGCAACGGGATTACGGCTGACGGCGGCGAGCTGGTTCGCAAGAACTGGCCATGGTACAGCAAGTGTAGCGGAATCTGTGAAGATTCCGGGAGGCGCTGATTGCACTCCGGCGCCGCAGGAGCTTGGACATCTCCGCAACATGGGACGGCGCGCATCGCCCGCCACGATTCAGCGATGGCTGCTCTCTCTGTAAGAGTTGCCAGGGCGCCGCGCGTCATTTTCCCTTGCGCTGCGTGACGGTCAGCGTGAGGTTGTCAAAGCAAGCTTCGCCGCTGGCGCCGAACATGCCGATGCGGACAATGGCTTCGCGGGCGCGAACGGGGACGTCGATTTTTTCTCGCTCAGTCTGCCAGGCAAACGTGCCTTGCCAGGGCCCCATTCCGCGTTGGGTGATGATCGCCCGGCGTTCGTCGTAAAACGTGATTGCCAACATCGGCGATTGCCGCCTGGCTGGCAAAAGCTGGACGTCTTTGCCTTTGACGTCGAGCGAAATCTCGATCTCGCGGACTTCGCGTCCGTCAATCGGGAAGGCTTGCAGCGCGCGGCTCGGTCTGCCCAACTCGGCGTTCGCGAATTCCAGACAGGCCTTGCCTTCCGTCGCGTCTTGCTGCTGAGTCACGTGCGCTTGCCGAATGTAATGCCATCCGATCGGCTTGATCTCTTCGCCTTCCGAGGCTTCTTCGAAGCCGCCGTTGTAGATGGCCGGATGCGATGGATCGGGCAATACCACGCGCCGCTCTTCCGCCGTGCCGGTCATGGGCACGAACAAGGTCGGCAGCAATGCTTCTTGGACCAGTTCGCCGTTCTCTTTCCTGAATAAATACAGCATTTGCTGATAGCGT
>DASZUP010000270.1:0-2138 GCA_035547635.1 Pirellulales bacterium | reverse complement strand
GTTGCGGGCAGTCTTACTCATCGTTCAGGTCTCGGGATATTGGGCTGACCGTCCGTAATCGCCTTCTGATTAGCGCAAATTAGCGGTTACTCTTTCTCCGAGCTGGGGGACAGCACATTCCTCACGGCTTATACGTAATCCACATCGGCGAGGCCCAGGCGAGGTTGCCGTCTTCCTGCTCGATGCGGACGTAGTAATAGCTGGTCTTACCGGGCTGAGCGTCGGCGTCGGTAAACGTGCGGCGCACCTCGCGAGTCTTCGGCTCGGACATGTCGAGATACTTGTTGTCGCGAACGATTTGCACCCGGGCGATCGGCGCCGTGCCGTACGCTTCGATGGAGAGGGTTGGCTTCTGGCTGGTCTCGAACTCGTCGCCCATCAGGTGGTCGCCGCAGCGGACGACGAGCAGGATGTTGTCGGTGGCGGCGTAGCTGTGCCGCTGCTTGAAGGCGGCGATGATCGCGGGCCGCGAGGTCTCTTCGGCGAACACGATGCCGTAACTCATGTGCGTGCTGACGTGATCGCTGGAGCTTTCAAAGCCGAGGCGATAGCCCTTCTCCAGCGCGTTCCAGATAAAGCCCGCCGGCTCAAAGCCGCCGATCTGCGTCTGGGCCGTCGGCGATCGCGGCGCGCCGAGATGCTCGTAGTTGTGGCGATGCCCCTGGTAAATCTCCACGACCGGCTCGACTTCCGGGTCGTTGTCGCGCCAGTCGGTGCCCATGCTCGTGGCGCTGGTGTGCGAGGCGCACATGCCGCCGAAGTGCTTGAGATAGGCATAGAGCAGCTTGGTATCGGGCGTGCCCTCCTCGGGCGTCCCTTTCATGTCGCCGCGAGGCAAGGGCCGGATGCCGCGCCGAGGCATCATTACGTTGCGATGCCCGTTGGGATAGACCAGGCTCCGCTCATAGGTCATCGCCGAGACGAAGTAGGGCGGATGGAAGTGCAGATCCGTCATCTTCTGGATCTGCCACCACATGTATTCGTCGCCGTTGCCGTTGTCATGGTCGCCGTTGCCCATCCAGTCGAGCTTGCCGGCGTCTTGCGCGTAGCGCCAGGTATCTTCCAGCAACCCATCCTGGTCGCGATGGGCCGTGTATTCCGTATGCCGATGGAACTCGCCGCGCAGCGGCCGCAGTTCCTTACCACCGTAGTTGAGCCGATAACCGCGAAGCCGGGCCACGTCTTCCGCCTCGTTCGGATGCACGGCCGGCAGTTTGGCCGGCGGCGGCTCAACGGCGTCTTTCAGTTCCGCTTCGTCGGCATCTGGCGTTTCCAGCAGCGTGACGTACAAGTCGTCCTCGTGACGGCTCGCGGTGCTGGTACGGCGATCGCTGGAATAGACGGCCAGCAGCCCCTCTTCGAGCGGACAAAGCGCGGGGCGGTTGTCCATCAGGTTCGAGGAGTTGTTCAAGTGCAACGGGTCGCTCCACTCGCGGCCGTCGTAGCGCAGAGCGTAACTGTGCCAGACTTCGCCAGCGCCGCCGGCCAGCGGATGGTGACGCAAAAGCAGCCAGACGCCGCCTTTCCGATCGACGGCCAGGCGGGGCACGCTCTTGCCGCGAGTCAGCTTGTCGCCAAACGCCTCTTCGAGCGAGCCGGCCGGTTCCTGCCACTGGCCGTCCACGAGGCACTTCACTCGCAGCGTACGGTTGACGTACAAGGCAAAGCCGGGATTGCTCTTCAAGCCGACCTTGCGGAAACCGTCGGTCGAGGCGTAATCCTTGCCCCACTGCTCGTCCCCTTCTTCATAAGCCGCCCAAAGCCGATCATTCTGGTCGCAGACAAGCGCGGGCCGGCCTTCGAAGCGATCGGAAGAGGCTATCGTTAGCCGCTCCGGCGTCTCGCCGGCGGCATACAATTGCACGTCGTAATTGCCGCGGTCGTAGGCGTCCCAGGCCACGTAGACGCGGCCCTTCGAATCCGCGGCGATCGCAGGGCTCCAGTCGTTGGCCTTGCTGTTGGAGACGGTCTGTGGCTCGTTCCAGGAGCCGTCGGCATTGGCCCGCGCCAGGAGGATGTCATAGTTCCCCTCCCGGAACGCCTGCCAGGCGGCCCAGACGCGGCCTCCGGAATCGGTCACGGCCACCGCGCCAAAATCGCTGCCGCCTGCTTCGGTCACGCGGACAATCTCCGACCAC
>DASZUP010000269.1:0-4007 GCA_035547635.1 Pirellulales bacterium | reverse complement strand
GATGGGGTCGTAGATTTCCGAGCCAGGCGGGTTTTCGGCGATGAGCGGCGTGGGATAGGCAGCCGTGCCGATATCCACGGCGTAGCTTGCGCTGAAGGCGGCGGGATTGGGGTTGCCGTAAACATCGGTGATGGTCCCGGCCGCGATCCCGACGGCGAGCGTCCCCTCGCTCGTCATGCCGCTGATCTGGAATCTGGCCGTGTTGGCTGAAACGCCCAATAGCGTCGCCGTGGCGCCCGCGACGCCCGAGAGCAACAAGTCGCCGCTCTGCACCGAAGCTGCAGCGACGTCCTCGTTGAACATCACGTCGTACTCGAACGGCCCCGGCAGCGTGAACACGCCGTTGGCCGACGGCGGAACGGTCGACGCCACCGCGAGCAGCGTGGCGTCGTAACGGAAGTTCGAATTGAACGCCGCCACCGCGTCGCCGTCGCTTGCTCGCGTGAACGCGCCGGCGGCAATTTGCATCGTCTGCAGCCCTTGCACGGTCACGGGCGTAGCATTGAACTCGAACGTAATCGATGTGCCGCCCGGCACGTAGGAGACGGCGTCGGCCGGCGTGCCGTTGACCGTGAAATCGCTCGCCTGCAGGCTGGCCGGATCGATCGGATCGCTCACGTTCACGGTGAACGTTGTCGGCGGAGCGGTGACGGTGCTGCCGGCAGCCGGCGTGGCGCCCGTCACATCGAAGCCGAATTGAATCGTCTTGTAGTAAACGTTCGGATCTTTGCGAGTTCCGCCGCCCGGCAGATCGTTGCGATTGTCCGACCAGGTAACGTGGAAGGCGTCCGGCGTGGCGGCCGCCTGGTTGTAGTCGCCCATGTAGGTCGAGTTCACCACGCTGTCGCGGCCGACTTCCGGCTTGGACGGGGTATCGCTTACCGCGAAGCTGGAAGCGAAACTTACCGTCGAGCCGGAAATCGTCCCAATGCGGCCGTAGTACTTGAACTGGTTGTCGACCGGGTCGCCGTCGGCCGTCGTCGTATCGTCCTGCCGGCTGTAGTAGAAGATGCCCAGTTTGCTGCCGTCCGGAGTGACGGCGATCGTCGGCTGCCACTGGTCGGTCGTCGTCGAGTCGTCGTTCACTCGGACCGGAGCGCTCCAGGTGTTTCCGCCGTCGACCGATTCGACGATATACACGTCGGCCTTGTCTGTGCCTGATGGGTTGTTGTCGTAGGTGACGTAAATATCGCCGTTGACCGGATTGATGGCCACATGCGGGAATTCGTTGCTGCGAATGGCGCGAGCGAAACTCTCGCCATTGTTGTATCCCGTCAGGCCGAGATCGCCGTTGACGCCGCCCGACAGGCCGCTGGCGACAATCACCGGCGCGGCGAAGCTCAAGCCCTGGTTGACGGACTTGCGCATCATCAAAGAGGAGCCGGCCCACCAGAACACATCGACCGAGTGGTCGGGCCCGACGGCTACGAAAGCCCCTTGATCGCCCGAGGTGATGTACGTTCCACCGTAGGGCCCGAAGGTATTGCCGCCGTCGGTCGAACGGAAGAAATAGATGCCGTTGCCAGAGCCGAAGTCTCGCTCCACCAGGTAAACATTGCCGTCGCCCGGTCCGCTGAAGTTGTCGACCGTGATCCATTCCTTGTCTTGAGTGCCGGATTTGCCGGGCGCGCCCTGCGCCGGCGCGGACCAATTGACGCCGTTGTTATCGGAATGGAACACGTCCACGCCGCTTCCGGAAAACTGCAGCGTCGAGAGATAAATCCGGCCGCTGTTATCGTTTCGCGCCAGCACGGGATCGCCGGCATCGCCGTTAGGATTGGTCGGCAGCACGCCCCCATCGGTGAAACTGGCGCCGCCGTTGGTGGAGTACGAAAAGCCGGTGAACTTGTTTCCGCCCGTGGCATACGAACCCGAATCGTTGTAGCCCGTGACGACCGTATTGCCGAATGCCAAAAGCGTGGTTTCGCTTTGCGTATAATAGCTCGCGCCGCTACTGCCGGCGTTGTTGTTCGTCACGGCGTCGGCGGGCGCCGGGTCAGGGGTCACCGCGCCCGCCTGGCTGGGAATCAGCCCGGCGTCCTGCTGACTGGTGTAGGCGACATAGTCAAAATTCTGCAGTCGCTCCTCGTATGCGGCCTGAGCGACCAGGTCGCCGCCGTCTTCCGATTCCTGTTGCGGATAAGTCGGATCGCCGTCGTTGGCGTACTCTTCGGCGAAGGCAAAGCCGGGGACGGTTTGCAGTTCGCTCGTCAAGGCGGCCACCGTCATCTCGGTCGGCGTTTGGACGATGAACGCGCCCGTCAGATCGAGCGCCTGCGTCACCTGCACTTGTTCCGCGGAAACGCCGGAGTTCTCCAGGAGGCGTCGGCCGATTTCGGCCTGATTGAGCAGATCTACGGCCGCGGGAACGCCGTCGATGACGGCCACAAAGCTTGTGCTCGTCAATAGATATCGGTTTTCAAGGATTTCCAATAACGGCCGCCGACCGAACTGCTCGTTCCACAGTCGAGGCCGAGACGCGCTGCCCCGCGAGCGATTGTCGAGCGGGTTCTGCTGTAGTTTGGGGCGCGAAGCCGACATAGCAGCGTCTCCTGATAAGTTACCGATTTCTGCGATGAATGAGTCGAGGGGTTGGCGGCCGCCGCGGCGCGCAACGCCACCGCCGAGAAGAAACGTCTTGCAATTGAAAACGCACTACTCCGAGGCGAATCGCAAGCGCACTGCGATCGCTCTGCTAATTGACGCAGGCGAAAACCGCGTCTGCAGGAGATTTCTGATCGATCAACGCGGTAGGTCGAAACCCAGCGCCCTGTCGGCCGCTGCCGACTCGTTTGATTGCCGGCGTTTAAATCGGCCAGATTGATTTGAGACGACACGAGACTGGCGCATCAGTCACCTCATTTAAAGAAAAGAAAACGATCGCGAGGTTTCGGGGCAACAGCAACATCGCCGTTCGCACCGATCATGCCTCCGCCTGTTCTGCCCGAAGAAGGCCGAGCCGCCGCGACCTGAAAGAATCCCCCGCCGAAGACCCCCGACAAACTAGCACTTCAGGGCCGGATTATACGCCCTGAAAGTGTTGCGTCAATTAAAAAATATGATTGTTTTTATTGAACGTAGTTAACGCTCGCTGCCGCTCTGGACAATTACGAAACGGCGGCCTTTCTGCTCAAGGCAGGCGCGGTTGCGAGCTTGGCCACCAATGAAGCATGACAGCCATTCTTTGAACCAGAAACCCGTTGGTCATTGCACCGCCTTCGCCCGATCGCAGTTGACCACGCCCTCGAAGGCGTCGGTGAGCAGTTCGTGAAGCACCGTAGCGGCGCGAGTCGTCCGCAGCGTAAAGAACGTATAGCCGTCGGCGACAAAGGCCCACAACCAGGATTTCGTCTGGGCTTCCTTCGTCGGCGATTCGTCGATGCCCAACACCGGTTCGGTCGGCAATTGCGCCGCCAGCTCTTCATAGACCGGCGTGACGGCAGCCGTCGCTCGATCTTGCAGCTTGACCACCCAACCCGGCGAGCAGGGTTGACCGAGCACCTGTTCCAGGAACAGGGCCACGCGCCGTTTGCTCTGTTTGAAGCATCCCATGAGCAGCGCCGTCAGGGCGATCAGCCTGGGACCGGCTTGCCACTGCGGAACCCCAAGCGGAAGCTGCCCGCAGGTGCTTGAGGAGCAAGTGGGGCACGTCAGCCCATGGGAGCATCGCCAAGATATTCCGCCCAAGTTTCGAAGTCGACATTCGTGACCAAGGCCGGGCAACGCTTCGGACCGCGGCTATCGACGAGTTTGTAGAGCAGGCTGGCCGCTTGGGCCGATTCGCTTCTTTCGATTTTATCAAAGCCGAATTCGTCGACGATCAGCAGCTCGACGTTGCTCCAATAGCGGAGTCGTTGCGGCAGGCTGCGGTCGCCCAACGAAGCCAACCGAAGTTGCGGCTCACAGTTCACCTCGACCCGATCCATACGTCCCAATAGAAGTCTCCCTGGTCATCGTGCGTCACCTGGAACCACCGTGCGACCTTGGTGAATTCGCTGTTGAACTCG
>DASZUP010000268.1:0-10519 GCA_035547635.1 Pirellulales bacterium | reverse complement strand
CCAGCCGCGGCGCCATCGCCTGGCGTGTATCGCCGCGAGAAAATCTCCCAGTTGCCGTCGACCGGCTGCGCCCAGACGAGCCAGACAACGCCTTGTCCGTCGACGGAAATCGTCGGCCGCCAGAGATCGAGGTTGCCTTCGGTGGCGTTGATCGGGGCGTGCCATTGCTTGCCGTCGAACCTCATCAAGCGAATCTGGTCGCCGTTGCCTTTCGGCTCCAGCGCTTCGAAGCCGCCTTGCAGAATGCGGTCCATCAAGATGGGCGGACCGGCGGTATAAGCCACGTAGGCCAGCCAGACCGTGCCGTCGGAGCCTTGTGCCATTACCGGAAAATCGTCCTCCGTCTTGGCGGCGGTCAGCCGCACGGCGGCCAGTTCGCCGCTGACGGCGGCCTGACCGTCGAGAAACGTTTGCGGTTTCCCCTGGGTCGCGTCTTCGAGTGCGAACGAGAACGATCCGTGCGAAGTGACGACTTCGGCCTTGGCCGAGAGCGGCGCGTCGAGCGTTGCCCGGATACGCGCCGGCACAAGATGGAACGGCTTTTCCGCTGCCGCGCCGGCCGCTTGCTTTTTGGCCTGCGCGGCCTTTCGGGCCGCCTTCTTCGGTTGGGCCGCCTGCTGTTTCTTCGCCTTGGCGCCGGCTTTCGGCTGTTTGGCGCCCGCTTTTGTTTGGGCTTTGGCCCCCTGTTTACGGCGGGCAGGCGCCTTGCCCGGGCGCCGGGCCGTGCGGACGTCGAACGCGGACCCGTCAAGCTTTGAGTCGCGGCTGCCCTGCACCAGTTCGAGACTCAACACGCGTCCTTCCGAGAGCTTCAATTCTCCCTTCCAGCGGACCTGTTCCTCGTCCTCGATGCCGAGCTCGATCAGCAACTCGACCGGGCGCTCAGGCAGTTTGATCGCGGCGGCAGGCGCGGCCGCATCTTCGTGCCCGACGCCGGCCTGAGGCTTCGGTATCACAAGCAGGACGAACCCGGCGACCAGCGATGCCAACACCCCCGATGCCACGCGCAACCGTTTCATGGCGCATCCTCATCAGACAGGAAACCGTTTCCGGCAAGCTGTAGACGCAGCGCCGCTATTCAAGCGTTTGCAGGAGAGGATTGCAAGCAGATTCGCTGCAATTACAAGCCGAGTTTGATGGCCGCGCCGCACGACATGACGACCAACCCGGCCAACGCGTGACTGTAGCGATGCAGCCGCTCGAAGCGCATCGCGCCGGCTCCGGCGCACATCAACACGACCATGCCAGTCATGGTGGCCAGCGTCGTCAGCCCGAACAAGGCGGTGACACAGACCACGCCCAGCGTGTTGGCCTTGGCGGCCGGGTACATCAGCAGCGGAATCAACGGCTCGCACGGTCCGAAGACGAAAATGGTCAGCAGCACCCACGGCGTGAGCGAAGTCTTACGCGGGGGAGCAATCGCAGCGGCGGCGCCACCGACGGGTTGAGCCGCAACTTCTTCAACCGGCGCGGTCGAATGCAGGTGCAAGTGGCTCTCGCTATGCACGTGCTCGTGGACATGTACCGTGCCATCGAGATGCAGGTGCAAATGCGTGTGGGGTTGATTGCGGATTGCCCGGACGACGCCCCAAGTAAAGTAGGTCAAGCCGAAGGCCAGCAGCAGCCAGCCGGCCAGGTCTCCGCGCAGGCTCTCCAGCGTTTCCAACTGCAGCACCACGACGCCGAAGGCGATGCCGATGAAGCCCAGGACAACGGAACTGGCCACATGCCCGACGCCGCACAGCAGCGTGACCGTGACCGTCTTCCTTAAGCTCCAATCGCCGACCCGCGACATGGCGACGAAAGGCAGGTAGTGATCGGGGCCGTACAGCGTGTGAAAAAAGGCGATGCTCACCGCCGCGATGCACAGAGCGCCCAAATCCGCGTTCATAACAACATTCTCATCCTTGGAAGAAAAGCCGCGAGGCGCCTTCGACCTTGCGGCCCTGGCAGCGTAGCATGAATCCCGAATTATTCCTACCAGGGACTGCGCGTCGCGGCCGCGTTCCGGTTTTACCGCCTGGTTCGCTCGCGCCGACGCTGAGTGCGCGGTTCCTGACGAGTTCTTAATTTCCGGCCGCCCGTCCGCATCCTTTTTCTTGACAACACGTTACGGCTTGCATAGCCTGAATCAACGCTGGCGTCTGGGCGGACTGCTCCATTGGTTCGACCGCCCTGGCTGCAACCAGCAGGCGTGTACGCCGCGGTGCATTTCTCGGGCGGTCATCTCCATGCAAACGCAGGATCCATCGGACGCCGAAGCTGAGTTTGCTTTGCCGTCCTTCGGCAGGCTCTACGCGTTGACTGCCGCGGTAGGAGCGCTGGTCGCGGCCGATCTGGCGTTTGCAGCGCTCGGCCTGGACCGTTGGCGCACGCTTTGGGGATGGAACCTGTCGCTGCTTGCCGCCTTGTTGGGCGGAGCGAGAATCATTTATGCCGCCGTCAGCGCGCTGGCGCAGTTGCGCATCGGCGCTGATTTGGCGTTGGCCGTCGCACTGTTGGCCTCGCTGGCGCTGAAGGAATACTGGGTCGGCGCCGAAGTGGTGCTGATTGCCATGATCGGCGAATCGCTCGAGGCGATCACCTTCGCCCGTACGCATCGCGAGATTAAGCGCGTGCTTGACTTGCGACCGCAGTTGGTGCGCGTGCGCCGCGGCGAAGCGGAACAGGAAATCCCGGTCGCCCAAGCTGCGCTCGGAGAGATCGCCGTAGTCCGGCCAGGCGAACGAATCCCGGTCGATGGCCGGATCATCGCGGGGCGCTCGGCCGTGGACCAGAGCATGCTGACCGGCGAAAGTCTGCCGGTGGACAAAGGAGTCGACGACTCAGCGTTTGCCGGCACGCTCAATCAGTTTGGCGCCTTGGAAATCCGCATCGATGCTATCGGCGAAGCGACGACGCTGGGGCAGGTCATCCGGCTGGTCATCCAGGCCCGTCACGATAAGGCGCAGGTGGAGCGCGTCGCCGATCGGCTGGCTCGTTACTTTTTACCGTTGGTGCTGGCCTGCGCCGCCCTGACCTTCCTGTTTACGAATGCTTCGCTGCTCAGCGAAGGCTGGCCGGCGCAAGGTCCGTTCGTCTGGATGCCGACGCTGGCGGTGCTGGTGGTGACCTGTCCTTGTGCGTTGGTGTTGGCGACGCCTGCGGCGATGCTGGCCGCCTCGGCGTGGCTGGCGCGTCGAGGCGTGCTGATCAAAGGCGGCGCGGCGCTCGAACGGCTGGCTGCCGTGCGGAGAATCGCCTTCGACAAGACCGGCACCTTGACCACCGGACGGCTGGAACTCGGCGATTGCCTGGCGCTGGGAGATCTTTCCGAGCAGGAACTGCTGAGGACCGCGGCCGCGGCCGAGCAGTCCAGCGAACACCCGATCGCCCGCACGCTGCTGCAGGCGGCGCAGGCGCGCCAGTTGTCGCTGCCGGCGGCCATTGAGTTTCAGGCTTTGCCCGGCGCCGGCGTGGCGGCCAGCCTGGCGACCGATGACGATGGCACGGCGAATGTCGTGATCGGCAACCGCCGCCTGATGGTCGAGCGCGAGATTCCGTTGCCGGCCGAAGCCGACGCGCTGTTACCTCGCTTGGAGACAGCCGGCCAGACGCCGTTGCTGGTCGCCGTCGATGGCCGGATTGCCGGGGCGATTGGCGTGCGAGATACGGTCCGAGCGGAGGCGGCCGCAGTCGTGCGCGAGTTGCGCGCATTGGGGATCGAAGAAGTCGCCATGCTCACGGGCGATCGCTCGGCGGCGGCTGCCGAGATCGCGCGGCAGGTCGGCGTTGATCGCTGGCAGGCGGAATTACGGCCGCGGGAGAAAGCATTGTGGCTCGCCCAGTGGCGAGCCGACGAGCGGCAAGCGTCCGCTCGGGCCGGCCAGTGGTCGGAGACGGGCGTGGCGATGATTGGCGACGGCATCAATGATGCGCCCGCACTGGCCGCCGCCGACGTGGGGATTGCGCTGGCGGGCATCGGCAGCGATTTGGCGGCCGAAGCGGGCGACGTGTTGCTGATGGGCGAACCGCTTGCTCCGCTGGTCGACGTGCTGCGACTGTCGCGGGAAACGGTCCGCATCATCCGCCAGAACATCATCCTGTTCGCCTTTCTGGTCAACTTTGCCGGCGTGGCCTTGACGGCCTGGATCATGCCCGCCTGGTCGGAAGCATGGATGCGCCGCTCGCCCGTGGCGGCGGCCATCTTTCACCAGTGCGGCTCCGTGCTGGTGCTGCTCAACGCCATGCGGCTGCTGTGGTTTGAGCGTTGGCAAGGCAGCCTGCTCGGCCGCTTGGAAACGGCCCTGGCTGGTCTCTGCCATCAGGCGGCGGCGCCGCTGGCTCCGCTCGTGCAGTTGGCGCGCGGCGCGTGGCTGTTGCGGTGGCCGCTGGTCAAAGCATTCGCTGTGCTGCTGTTTGCCGCCTACCTCACGCAGGTCGTCGTGATCGTGCAGCCGGATGAAGTGGCCGTCGTACGGCGCTTCGGCCGCTTTCATGCGGCGCTGGGCCCCGGACCTCATTTGAGACTGCCGCCGCCGTGGGACACGATCGTCAAGGAGCGACCGGCGCGCGTGCGAACTGTAGAAATCGGACTGCGCAGCCTTGGCGGAGATGCGGACAATGCCGCACAGGCGATTGAATGGAACACGCCGCATGGCGGCGAAGTAGAACGTCGCGCCGACGAAGCGATCGCACTCACGGGCGATCAGAGCCTCGTGGAACTGGGCCTGACGGTGCAGTACCGCATCAGCGACGTGCGGGCGTATCATTTTGCCGTCCGCGATCCAGATCGAGTGTTGCGAGCCGTCGCGGAAAGCGTCGTTCGCGAGACATTGGCCGCGCAACCGCTCTTGGCGGACGAGCGCGCTGCGGGAAGCGCGCAGTCCGAGATCCTGACGACCGGCCGCGGCGGACTGGAACGCATCATTGGCGAGCGTTTGCGAGCGCGTGCGGAAGCATTGCAATTGGGCGTTGAGATTCTCGAACACGGCGTTTGCCTGGCCGATGTCCATCCACCGCTGGAAGTGGTCGACGCCTTTCATGACGTTTCGAGCGCCTTCAAGCAACGCGAACGGATGAAGAATGAAGCCGACGCTTTTCGACGCGATCGGGTGATCAAAGCGGGCGGCCGCGCCGCCTGGCGGGAACTGGCCGCCGAGGGCGCCGAGTTGACCGACGAGCGCTGGCAACGTTTGCGGCCCAAACTGGAGGGCGAAGCCGCGGCCGAACTGTTCTCGGCCGAGGCCTTTGCCGTGGCCGCCCAGGAGCGGGCGAACGGCGAAGCCGCCGGATTCTCCGCGTTGCAGGCCGCGCACGCATCGGCGCCCGAATTGTCCGAGTGGCGAATGGTCTCCGATGCCTTGTCGGCGGCGCTGCCAGGCAAGAACAAGCTCATTCTCGACGCCCGCGCGCGCGGACGCCGGCATTTGTTCTTTGGGCGATCTTTCGGACTGCAGTCCGAGCCGGCCATGCTGGCGCCGCTGGAAGAACCGCCCGAGGAAGACTGACGCAGGCAAGAGGCGCCAAGAGAAAACTATAGACGCGACGACTGACTGACAGAGCCCCCCATGCACTTCCTAGGCTACCAGCACTCGCACGATGACGAGTTCACATTCAGCGGAACCTTTTCCGGTCCAACCTGGCTGCGGCTGATGCTGTTGCTGCTGGCGGCCGCGGCGGGCTGGCTGCTCTGGTCGAGCGTGTTCTTCGTCGACGAAACTGAGTACGTCTATGTCACCCAGTTTGGCGAGCCGTTGCGGCTGTATGTCGAACCGGGCTTGCACGTCAAGCGGCCTTACCAGAGTCTCTGGCGCTTCGACCGCCGGCTGCAGATGTACGAGCCGCCGGCGCGTGAGATGTTGACCGAGGACAAAGAAAACTTGAATTTTCAATGGTATGTCTGCTGGCGGCTGCCGAGTCCGGAATTCGCCGCGCAGCACGCGACGCGATCCGACATCGAAGACGTTCCGGATGACGCGCCGATGCGAACCATTGAGCCGATCGAACTCTATGTGCGCCGCTTCCTGCAATCGGTGGGCGGCGTTCAGGCGGCCGAAAGCCGGCTGGAGGAACGCGTGCAGGCGGCCATTGCCGCGGAGATTGGCCGCGCGCGGCTCTCTGAATTGGCCAGTTTGGAGGCCGATTCGCTCCAGTTGGAGCCGATCATGCAACGCGTGACCGATTCCCTTCGCGCCAGCTCCCTCGAGCAGTTCGGCATCGAGGTGGTCGACGTGCGGCTCAAACGCTTCAACTATCCGGAAGCGGTCAAGCCGGCCGTGTTCGCGGAAATCCGCAGCGAGCGCGAGCGGGTCGCCGTGCAGTACCGCGCCGAGGGCGAGAGCGAGAAGATCCGGGTCGAAAGTCAGGCGACGCTGGAGCGCGACCGCTTGCTGGCGCAGGCGCAGCGCGAGGCGACTCGATTGCGCGGCGAAGGCGAGGCGAAGGCGATGGAAATCTTCAACGCCGCCCATAGCAAGGATCCGGCCTTCTACCAGTTGCTCAAGACGCTGGAGACGTATCGCAACGTACTTGACGACCAGACCACCGTGGTACTGTCAGCCGACAGTCCCTTGTTGAAGCTGCTGACGCGCGGCTTGCCGGCGCTGAAGGAAACGCCGCGCAACAAGATCAGCCCCATACCGATGGCGAAAGACGGCGACGAAGTCCGAGCGCCTCAGGCCAATGCGGCGCCAACGACGCCCGCAGGAGGCGGCGCCCCATGAAGCGACTTGCAGCCTTCGGCCTGTTGGCCCTGCTGGCGTGGCTGGCCACGGGAATCTACTTCGTTCAACCTGATGAACAGGCGGTGGTGCGGCGTTTCGGAGCGGTCGTCGGCCCGTTGCGCGAGCCGGGCGCGCATCTCGGATTGCCCTGGGGCCTGGACCGCGTCGAACGCGTCAAGCCTCGCGAGGTCAAACGGGTGACGATCGGCGCCGTGGCGGCGGCCGGCGAGGCGACGGGGGCGCAACTGCCGCAGTTTTTCACCGGCGACCGCAACCTGGTCGGCGTCCGCGCCACCGTGCAGTACACGATCAAGCGGCCGCAAGATTTCCTGTTTCAGACGCTCGACGTCGACCGGCTGGCGGCGGCGGCCGGAGCGGCCGCTCTGTCGAAAACGTTGGCGGAGGAGCCGGTCGACCGCGTGCTGACGTTGGGCAAACACGACCTGGGCGTGCGGGTTGCCGAGCAACTGCAGACGCTCGTCGATCGTTACTCGCTGGGTATCACGATTCGCTCGGTCGACATTGGCGCCATCGCGCCGCCGGCCGAAGTGGCGGATGCGTTCGATCGAGTCGTCAGCGCGCTGCGGCAGCGCGAGCAGACGGTGAATCAGGCGCACAGCTTTGCCAACAAGACGCTCGCGGAAGCGAAAGGGGGCGCCCAACGGCTCGTCGATGTTGGCGTCGCGGAGCGCGATCGCGCCATCCGCCGCGCGCAGGGCGAGACGGATCGCTTCCTGAGCCTGCTGGCGGAATATGAACAGTCGCCCGAGCTGACCGCCGAGCGGCTGTACCTGGATACGATGGCTGAAACGTTGCCGAAATTGCGTTCTAAACTGATCGTCGACTCTGACAGCGACGTCGACTTGAGCATTTTGCCGAAGGAGCCGCAAAAATGAAACAAGCCGTTGCAACTACGCTTACCCTGGCCTTGATCGTCGGAGCTTTGTATCTCGGACGAAACTCGACGGAGAAGTCGAATTTTACCGCGGCTTCGCCCGCAGAATGCCTCGAACAGATGTACCTTGCCGCCGAGCGCGGCGACGTCGACGCTTATCTCGCCTGCTTTACCGGCGTGCAGCGCCAACGGTTGGACGTGGAACTGCGGACCGAGTCGCGGGAGGCGTTCGCCGCGGCGATCGCCGAACCGTTTGGAAGTCTCAAAGGCCGCGCCATCAACGATCTCAGCACCGAACCGGCCGACGGTCAGCGCGCGCAGCTCGAAGCCGAGCGTATCTACCCCCAGTATAATGAGCGTCAGACATACGGCTTCCGCCGCGAAGGCGGGGCCTGGCGAATCGAATCGCTGGGCGTCGTGCGGCGGCTGCAGCCGCCGGTGCCCTACGGCACGCCGGTCTATGCCGGTTCCAGCGAGACCATCAACGAGGTGGCCCGCGAGCAGTGAGATTCCCGTTCGTCCGCGGCGTCGATCAGCAAACGTGTGACGGCGCCGACAAGTTGACCCGCGCCCGCGGAGAGCGCTGATTGTGTCACAGTCTGCGGTCTGACCGCGGCTTTGCCCTGTCCTGAATGTCGAGGTATTGGATGATGATGCAAATCGAAGCGGCTCGGGTTGGCCGCACTTTTCCGGCCCGCGGCCTGTTACCGCGCAGAGCCCTCGTTCGGCTGGCGATGCTGACCGTTACGCTGGGATTAGTATCGCCGCTCAACGCAGCCTTGTCTGCTGAAACTTCCAAAACTCCGAACGTGGTCCTGGTGTTTGCCGATGATAAGTATGAGTTGGGGTAGTCGAGGATTGAAAACACGCGGAGAAACTGGGAAAAACCGCAGTTTCATGGAAGATTTCAAATCACGGGGAATTGCGGCGAATTACGGCAAATTACAGGCAATTAACTACACTTTGCTACACCGCCGCCAAATCTCGGTGCCGCTTGGCGAGACTGGATCGCGCGCTTTTAGCACGCCGCTCCAGCGTGACACTTGGGAATCCGTCACGGAGGCCGCCTCTTGTCGACGGATATCCACCCGGCAATAGCCTCAACATCGCAACCGGAGAAGACGAGTTCATGGCGAGCAGCGAAGAAGCAAAGACGAAGCAGCAACCGGTGCTGGCGGCAAACGTGGTCCAGATCTTGGCAGAACTGCATCAACTGGCGTCGGCCAACGCTCAGCCTCCTGTGACCGACAGCCGAACTGGCAGCGTCGGTGTTCCGGTTATGGTCATCCGGGGCAAGTAGCCTGCGACGCCACGTCGGCCTTGCTGAGCCAGCCTGATCTCCGAGCCTGCGGCACGCAGGTCAAAAGCATTGCTCCTGAATCAAATTCAAGCTTTGGCTGCGGTCTCATCGGCCGAGCGGCGAGTCGTGTGCGAGTCCTACCGCTTTCAGCCGCTCGAGCACATATGTCTGGGGAAGGCGTTCTTGTTCGATGCGGAGTCGGTCGGCCGCGCAAATCGTGTAGGCCGCCTGCTCGAAAGCGAGCAGGTTCGGCCGCGGTTCGGCCGAGCACACGTTGCCGAGCGAACCAATCCGGCCGCGCCAGTCGGCCGCGGTCACGTCGTCCATCATCAGGCTGCGGACGTGTGGAAAGATTGCTCGCAGCCGCGACAAAATTGCAAAGCCTTCGACGTCGATGTCACCCCAGTACCAGGTTTCCACGCCGGCAAGCCAGGGCACATATCGCAAATCGGTGACACCATTGCCCAATCCCCCCAGAGCAATGGCGCCTGCGATCGTCGGCAGCGTCAGCAGATTGACTTTGTTTTCGACGATCAACGCCCGCTCAGCGTCAATGGCTTGGGCGCCGAGTGATTCCAACGGAACGGAAATCACCGGCCAGGGCGAGCCGCAACTGCACCGGACCGCGTCGTCGAGGAAACGAAGCAGAACGAGAGGCTCGGCGTAACGCAGCCCGTAGCGGCGCTCGAAGTGCTCTTCATCCGCACGGATGGCGCCGGACGGCAAGGTCAGATCGAGCCAGTCTCGCAGAATGCGCCAGTTGCGCTCGACGAACTTCGTATCCACGCCCAGCGGCAATTCACGCGAGAATACGCCCGGCCGGGGAAACGCCAGGAAATAGTCGATCACTTCCAACAGGCCGTCGAGCTGGCTTGCGTTTTCCAGCAACTGCCGCCTGTGCGATCGAATCCAGGGCTCGAACGCCGGATGTCTCTCGCGCAGGCGTGCAACGGCGGCGGCGAACGCGGCGAATTCTCGCTGCTTGCCGACGTAACGTAGAAAGTCATCCTGCGTATCGAATGCGATCCGGCGAGGAAAGAGATTGCGGCCATAGGTGCGAGAGTTGCGCTCCTGCCATTCGACTGAGTAGCCGAATCCTACAGCTTCTTTGGCTTGCGACTTGAGGAGACGAACGGACTCGGCGGCCGCAGCCAGATTTTCGTCGACGCGCTTCTCGCAGGGGACGACGCGGGGAAAGAACGGCTCGCCCGCCAGCCAAGCGTCGAGAAACAGCGGATAAAGACGGTCCGCTTTGCGGCGAATGTCGGAGGGTTGAATCATCTTGGCGCCGGTGCGGTTCGGCGAGCGGCAGCACTCTGCTCGTCGGTGGCCGTTTCTTCGAACTCCCGGGCGGTCATCTCGAAAACGGTCGACCGATTGTCCTTCTTTACCGCATGCAAATAACAGCCGACGTAGGGCTGCGTCACTCGCGCCTTAGCATCTAATGGGGCGACGATCAGCAACTGCAAACCGAACTGTTCGAACAGCTTGAGAGCGTATTCGGCGTGCTGGTCGTCGACTTTCGAGAACATTTCGTCGACGACGACGAAATGAAATCGATCGCTGAGCGGTTGATCGGGATCAAGGTCATACTGGTAAGCGATCGCGGCGACGAGAATC
>DASZUP010000267.1:0-2372 GCA_035547635.1 Pirellulales bacterium | reverse complement strand
CTATCGACTGGATAATCGGTTCCGTTCCCTTGTTAGGGGACGTGTTCGACGTGTATTGGAAATCGAACCAGCGGAACGTGGCGCTGTTGCGGCGGCACGTGATGGCCGCTCCTGTGGAAGAGCGCCGTGCTCGTACCGGCGACTGGCTGTTCGTTGGCGGGCTGATCGTCGCGTTGTTGGTCATACTCACTGGCTGCCTGGCTGCGGTTTACGCCATCTTCGCGGCGGTCGCCCGAGCGATTGCCGCGCCGCATTGACGCTCCATCAGCCGGCGTGCTCAAAACCGCGCCGCCTGTGCCGGCGGTCTGCCGCCACGGTACGCGGAATTACCGGCAGGCATCCTAACGGCAGTTGCGCTGGGCGTGGGACTGGATGCCCAACAGCCAGGAAACCAGTTCCCAACTCGAGTCCGACACGGCGCGACGGCGGCGCTCTTCCGCCGTCCAACTGCGACGAATCTCAGCGGCCCGACGGAGGATTTCACGCTCGCTCGGAACGGAGCCTTTGCGGGTGGCCGGATCTTTCAGCACGACGGGGACGGGAGCTTGGGAAGTGATCGTTTCGGTTCCAGGAAAACTCGCTTGCATGATGTCGACTCTCAGAAAAGGGGGTTCTTGGACGGCTCTGCGGTCTCCAATTGCTCGCCGCATTGTCGCCCCTTTTCTGCAAGCCGCGTGCCATAACTATGCAAAGGCATGTTTGAGGCGTTCCGGTGGTCTTTCTTTGGCGTCTTGCGAGAGCTTCAAAGGACGGAATGCGGCCAGTTTGAGACGAGCCGGTTGTTCCAGGGAGATACCTGGCATCGAATGCGCGCAGTTCGATGCGCTGAAACGCACACCGATCTATTTTTGCGCAGCATTTTGGAACATTGACACAATCGCCTCCGCTGCGTCTGGCAAGCTGGAGAATTTACTTGGCCGCCGGACGACCTTTCCGGGGAGTAACATGACCACGAACCGGAGTTAAGAACCTAAGCCTGGCAAGCTGTTGGTCTTTTCGCCGACCAGCGCGACGCTTGCCGCGCGGCTCTGCTGCCTGGCGTCCGGACTTTATGAGATCGGATTGACGTCAGCGCAGGCGTCACATCGATCTCGGTTCATGTATCGATGGATCAGACGCCCGAGTTGCCAACGCGCTCGTACCGAATCAACTGGGCGGCTGCCTGGCGATCTGCGATCGCTCCCAGTCCGACGGCCGCCAGCAATGCGGCGCCAAACGCCGCCTCTTCCCGGTGGCAGGGAACTGCCAGCGGCAATGCGAATTCGAGGGCTACGCAATCGGCCAGCACGGGGTTTTCCCGCAGTCCGTTGCCCGCGCCGACAAGCTGGCGACGCGGTTTGCCCTCCACCGCTTCAATCTCCTGGGCGCCGCCGGCGAACACGCGGGCCATGCCCTCCAGCAGCGACCGGGTGATGTGAGCGGGCGTGAAATTATCGCCCGAAATGCCTTCGAACGAGCCTCGCAACTCGGATTGGGAGCGCGTTCCGGTGAACAGCGGATTGCAGCACAACCCATCGGCTCCGCGCGGCACGCCGGCCGCCAGGCGGTTCATGGTTTCGAACATCGAGTCGGGCGGCGCCTCGCCACGTAAATCGCAAACCTGCCGGAAGAACTGTTCCAACAGGGCGTAGGTGCGGCCGCCGCACAACCCGGCGCTTACCAACAGAAAACCGCCGGGAAAGGGACGCGTTTCCAGCCGCTCGCCGTACAGAAAACGATCGCTGAAGGCCGCGACCTGGCCGCCGGTGCCGACGTTCACCAGCACGCTCGCTTCCAACTCGGCGACGCTGCCGTAAACGCTGGCCTGATTATCGCCCACACCGACGCAAACCGGCAGGCCCGCGGGCAGTCCGGTCGCCTCGGCAACTTGCGGCGACAATTGTCCGTGGGGCCGGCCCCCTTCCCGCACCTGGGGAAAGAGCTCGACCGGCAAACCCAATGCTTCGATCAGCGGTTCGTGCCAGACGCCCGATCGAACGTCGAACAATCCGCTGCTGGCGGCCGAGGTGGCGTCGGTCGCGACCGATTCGCCCGTCAAACGTGCGGCCATGAAGTCGACCAGAAAGCACGCCGTCCGCTCGCGTAGCGGAAACTCCTGGGCCTGCAGCCAAAATAGCGTGGCGCCCATGTAACCAGCCGCCAGCGTGCAGCCGGTCGTACGTCTTGCGTCCTGGCCGGCTCGGTGACGGGCCAGCGCCAGCCAACTCTGGCCGCTTTGCGGGTCGAGGTCTTCGGTGCGGCGATCCTGCCAGTTGATGAACGGGCCCTGGGGCTTGAGCGTTCGATCGACCAGCACCACGCCGTGCTGTTGACCCGTCAGGCCGATGCCCGCCAATTCTTGCGTGCGTTTCCCGAGCGAGGCGGTCAGCCGT
>DASZUP010000266.1:0-4493 GCA_035547635.1 Pirellulales bacterium | reverse complement strand
GCGAGCTTGCTCGCGAGGCTGTTCGAGCTTGAACGCCGGAAAGCAAGAGCATCGCGAGCAAGCTCGCTCCTACCCGTGGAACGGCAGGCATCGTTGTCCTGCGCATGCCGGACTGGCCGGGTTACGTATTCCGAGCCGCCTGCAAACGATCAGCCATCCGGACATCCTGACTGAGCGCGTGCCAGCCTGCCCTTTGAGAAAAGCCTGCCTCGCTGGCAGCAGGCTCGTTCCATCGTCGTCGTATCCCGGCTTGCAGCGATCCAGCGGACTGGCCGCCGGACTCTTGTACCAACGCATTAATACATGATAAAGCATGTGATCGGCGTCACGGCGCCCGATCCGATAGCTGTCATGGCACAAGTCATACAAAATATGCGCGCGCGTATGGAAACTTTTACGCAAGTGTTTGATTTTCATAAGCATGGATGCCGCGGTGCGACTTGTTATCCGGCGCCGGCTCGGGTTAATCTCCAGAACCCCCACACACTTGCGTGTGTGAAACCCGACACAGAGGAACGCCATGAAACACGCTCCCTTGACCACGGTGCTGACCGGCGCGGTGCTTGCTCGGGCACTGGCAAGCACCCCGGCGATGGCTCGTAGCCACCATGACGCGTCCAAGGAGAAAGCGGCGTCGCTCTACCCCAATGCCACACGCACCGAGCCGAAGCTGGACCTGACCAGCGAGAAGGAATCGAAGGCCCTCAACGAAGGTCTCGAAGCGGCCAACGGCGGCGACAAGGCCAAGGCCACCGAGCTGCTGCAGCCGATCATCGACAGCAGCAAGAGCAAGTACGCCAAGGCGCTGGCGATGCAGGGCATGGCCAGCCTGGCCTACAACAACGGCGACCTGAAGGGCGCCATCAACCTGCTGCAGCAGGCGCTGGCCGACGGCGTGATGCCGAACGACACCTACTTCCAGTTGCAGTACGAACTGGCGCAGTTCTATCTGGCCGACCAGCAGTATCAGCAGTCGATCGATACCGTGGAGAAGTGGCGCGCCGAGGGCAAGCGCGAGACCGCCGATTCCTACGCGCTGGAAGGCAACGCCTATTACCGCCTGCAGAAGTACCCCGAGGCCATCGCGGCGATCAAGAAGGCCGAAGCGATGCCGGGCGCCCAGCCGAAGCCCTCGTGGAACCAGATCCTGATGGCCAGCTATGCCGAGTCCGGCCAGAGCGACCAGGCCGCCCAGCTCGCCCAGCAGCAGTTGAGCTCCAATCCGAACGACCCCGACGCGCTGAACAACGCCGTCGCCGTGCTGATGCAGTCGCAGAAGTATCCCGAAGCGATCAAGGTGATGGAGCAGGCCCGCTCGCAGGGCAACCTCAAGACCGAGAAGCAGTACGTCAACCTGGCCAAGCTGTACCTGATCTCCGGCCAGAACTCCTCGTCCGATCCCAAGCCCTACGCCGACAAGGCGATCGCCGTGCTCAACGACGGCATGGGCAAGGGCGTGGTCACCTCCAGCTACGACAACTACAAGCTGCTCGGCGACGCCGCCCTGATCGGCGGCGAGAAGAGCCAGGCCCTGGACGCCTACAAGAAGGCCATGCCGATGGCGAAGGACGGCGAAGCCGCCGTGCGCGCCGGCCAGTTGCTGCTGAGCGAGAACAAGTACAGCGAGGCGCGCACCCTGATCCAGCAGGGCATCGACAAGGGCGTACAGCGCAAGGGCACGGCCTACATGATGCTGGCCGAGGCCAATCGCGGCCTCAAGAACAAGGCCGGCGCGATCGCCGCCATGCGCAAGGCCGAACAGGATCCGGCCACCGCCAGCAAGGCCAAGGCCTGGCTGGAGAAGGCAGGAGCCGGGCAGTAAAGGCACTTTTGGCGCCGGCATCGGCGTGGCGAATGGACGTCCATTTGCCCGCCCCACCGATGCTATACAAACGCCATGTGCTGTTGTACCGTTGGTAACTTCCCGCATTGTCCAGTGGCAAATGTCATCCTTAGCGGATGGGCCTTGCCGACGGGTGCTGCGACCACGTCATTCCGCTGACAAGCTCCTGAACGAAAGTGACAGATGGCCTCAAGTAACTCAAATTACGGTCCAAAGCCGTTCAGTTGGGGGCGCACGATCGCCATCGCGTTCGCGATTGCGCTGCACGCGTTCGCGTTCCTCGTGCTGCTCGCTCCGGCTGGCCCGCCCAAGACCCCGCATGTCAAGAAAGACCAGATCGTGCAGGTGAACTTCATCGAGCCGCCGCCGCCGCCGCCGCCGCCGCCGCCGCCGCCGCCGGAACCGCCGAAGCAGCCGCCGCCGAAGATCATCAAGCAGGTGATCCCGCCGCCGCAGCCGCCACCGCCCGCGCCGCCGCCGCCGGTCACCGAACAGTCCAACAATGCGGTTGCCGCGCCGCCGCCGGCTCCGCCGGCCCCGCCCGCGCCGCCGCAGGACATCACGGCCAGCCAGGATCTGAGCTACAACAACCGGAACCCGCCGCGCTATCCGCCACAGGCCATGCGCCAGCGGCACGAGGGTACGGTGACGCTGCTGGTGCTGGTGGGCCTGGACGGCTCCGTCAAGGATGTGAAAGTGGAACATTCCAGCGGTTATCGCGAGCTGGATCGCGCGGCCATGGAGGCCGTCCGTCGCTGGCACTTCAATCCAGAAGTAAAGAACGGCAAAAAGGTTGAAGGCTACGCTCGCGTGCCGATCAATTTCTCCCTCAATCAGCTGTAATTCCGATTACAGTTACAGTTCACGCTTGACTTCCCAAGGGTAGCGTTATGTTCTTCTTTCAAGACACTCCTTCTTCCTCCGGGGCCAACTCCGCCGCTGCCGCCATGCAGCAGATGAGCGTTGGCGAGTTCCTTCGCCACGAAGACGCCCTCGGCTGGGTCGTGGTCATCGTCCTCTGCCTGATGTCGGTATCCTCGTGGTACTTCATCATCGCCAACGCGATCCGCAACTCGATGGTCAAGAGCCGCGCCGACAAGGTCATCAACGGCTTCTGGAACAACCCCTCCACCCAGGACGCGATCCGCGAGCTGGAAGCCCAGCCCAAGAGCGAACCGTTCTCGAAGATCGCGCTGGACGCCGCTTCCGCGGTGGCCCACCACCAGCAGGCCGCGGCCGGCGGTGGTCGCCTGGCCGAATCGCTGAGCCGCTCCGAGTTCATCGACCGTGCCCTGCGCCAGGCGGTGGACCGCGAGAGCCTGCGCCTGGAAGGCGGCATGACCCTGCTCGCCACGGTCGGCTCGGCCGCCCCGTTCGTGGGTCTGCTCGGTACCGTGTGGGGCATCTACCACGCGCTGATCCGCATCTCCGCGTCGGGCAACGCCTCGATGGAAGCGGTGGCCGGCCCGGTGGGCGAGGCGCTGATCATGACCGCGTTCGGTCTGTTCGCCGCCATCCCCGCGGTGTTCGCCTACAACTTCTTCAGCCGCGCCAACCGCCTGACCTACGCCCGCTTCGACGAATTCGCGCACGACCTGCACGACTTCTTTGCGACCGGTTCGCGCGTCGAGAGCAAGTGAGGTATTGACCCATGGCGATGAGTACCGGAGGCAGCGGCGGCGCGATGTCGGACATCAACGTCACGCCGCTGGTCGACGTGATGCTGGTGTTGCTGATCATCTTCATGATCACCGCGCCGCTGATGTCCCATACCGTGACGGTCACGCTGCCGAGCACCCACGAGGTGAAGCCGGACAACAACGGGCAGGGAGTGCCTCCGGTCGATCTCGCCATCAAGGACGACGGCAGCATGTACCTCAACGACAACCCGGTGACCGAGTCCGAGCTGAAGGCCAAGTTCGCCGTCTACGCCAGCATGGCGCCGCAGCCTGAAATGCAGGTGCGCGCCGCCAAGGACACCCAGTGGAAGATCGTCCGCAAGATGCTCGGCGAAGCGAAGAACTCTGGCATGGTGCATGTCGGCTTCATGACGACCCGGCCCGCCGGCCAGGCCCAGGAGTAAGCGTATGGCCATGAGTACAGGCGGCAAGAAGGGGGCGATGTCGGACATCAACGTCACCCCGCTGGTCGACGTGTTGCTGGTGCTGCTGATCATCTTCATGATCACTGCGCCGATCGTCACCCAGAAGGTCAAGATCGACCTGCCGCAGCCCAACCCCAACGTGCACAACCCGGACAACCCCAAGGAGCCTGTCCACCTAAAGATCGACCAGGGTGGCCAGATCTACTGGAACGACACGCCGGTGGACGAACTGGGCATGCGCGCGCAGATGGCGGTGATCGCCCAGCAGAGCGACCAGCCGGAGATCCAGATCGACGGCAACGACAACGTGGCCTACGAGTACGTGGCCAAGGTGCTGGCCGACGCCAAGAGCTACAACCTGGTCAAGATCGGTTTCACCGACAACGGCCAGTAAGCGCGCAAGCGCAGAAGTCCAGCGTTACCCGCAACAGCCCCCGCCTCGCGCGGGGGTTGTTGTTTGTGGAGACCACGCATCGCACAGGTAACCCGGCGATGAACCCCACAGCCTCCGTCCTGCCTGGTGGTGTAGGAGCGAGCTTGCTCGCG